>JBGSQM010000040.1:0-1581 GCA_041738035.1 Cellulophaga sp. | reverse complement strand
AATGCACCTCTTTTGCTTTTGCAGAAGGGATAGCCAAACGGCTTTGCCGAAATTTTGTCCTGCCGTCCTGTCTGTCTGCTCGTCAAGTTACTGCGTCATTGTCTACGGAGAACTGTCGTTTTTTAGGGTTGCCACTAACGTTTATGTAAACGAACAAAAGATTCGTTTATTTACCAAATCTACCACCCAAATTTTATAATTCCAAATTATCCAAAGGACTTTTATATTTATTTTTCATTACATCAGTTATGTGTGTATAAATCTCTGTAGTTTTTATATCTGCATGACCTAGAAGCTGTTGTATCATGCGTATATCCATACCTCTGCTTAATAGATGAGTGGCATAGCTATGCCTTAGGGTATGTACGGTGCCGTTGGAGTTGCTGTTCGTTTCTTCAACAGCCTTTCTAAGTATATTCTGTACCGATCGGTCACTATACTTATCACCTCCTACGCCTTCTATGAGCCAATAATTAGGCTTGTAAGCTGCTTTATACTCCTTGATTTTGGGTATGAGTTTTTCAGAGAGCGGTACTATTCTATCTTTTTTCCCTTTACTTTGATTTATTCTTACGTGTGGTTCTGCAGTTTCTAAATAAATATCTTTAACTTTTAGTCTTATCAATTCTCCCAATCGCAAGCCACAAGCGTATATCAGTGATAGAATCAGCGAGTGCTTAATGTTTTTGGGGTGTTTTAAGATTTTGACCACTTCCTCTTCTGTAAAATATTCAGGAAGTCTAAAAGAAGGCTTGGGCCTTAAATCATAAAGAACAAAACGTTCCCTTTTTTCTACTTTTTCATAATAATACTTTATTGCATTAATGATAGAATTTTGTGTTTGTTCTTTTATCCCATGTTCTTTGATTTTAAAAAGCATGTATGCTCTTATATCTTCTACACTTAATTCATCTACTGATCTTTCCTTGAAGTAGAGCATGAATTCTATAAAATGACTACTGTAGGTCTTTATCGTACTTTCTGATTGCCTTTTCAATAACATTTGCTCTTTAAATTTTACCAGCAATTCATATTGGTTAGCATTCAATATTCCTTTTTCTTTATTCACTTTTGCCAAAGGGGCTTTTATACTCTTTTGCTTAGCGAATCCTTCAATTTTAATAATTCTATCTAAACAAACGTCAATATGGTATTCTGAAAACTTACATATAACTTCTGCCCAAGCTTCTTTTGATCTGGGAATGATCCATAGTTTAATCTCGGCATTCCATTTTACGTCTTTGCAAGTTTTGATGATTTCATATTCTTTTGATTTTGGTGTGGTGGCTACACCAATAAACAATTCTTGATTCAAACCGATTACCTTCGATATTGTTATTTTCATCATTTTTTTATTATACTTTTTTAATTATGAATGTATCAAGCAATTATTGGATCACCTAAAATTGATTACATTTTTAAATTTATTATTAAATGCAAATTTTAAAAATATTTTAGAAAAAATAATCATAAATAGCATTTAATCAATGTTTTATTAAAATTTAATCGTAAAATTACCGTTAAGTTACGGTTAGTAAAAAAAATAATCGTAATTTACCGTTATATTACTTAATATTGAGC
>JBGSQM010000201.1:0-2317 GCA_041738035.1 Cellulophaga sp. | reverse complement strand
CATATAGGATTAAATCATTGATTATTTTGTAAGTTTATATAAATTACCAGTATTCTATATTATGCGAAATTTGATTGAAAATGATTATACTTCCTACAGATTTCAGGAGGATGTGTTACATATTGTATACCATCAAGGGGTAAGTATAGACCTAAATGCAGCCGTTCAAATCGTAAAAGATCGACTGACTTTACAGGAAGGACAATCTTTTCCCATCCTATGTGATGTACGCGGTATAAAAGAGATCAATAAAGCGGCAAGATCATACTTAGCCGTTGAAGGATCAACGCTAATTAAAGCGGTGGCCGTAATTGTAGATCCACCTGTTTCGGAAATTATGTGGGAGTTTTATATTCGAACAAGTAATCCTCCAATTCCCACCAAATCTTTTGAAGATTTCGACGAAGCTCTCTTATTTCTTAAAAAATTTATGTAAAGTTTTAGTTGCTCTTAATGCTAATTTTAAAATAATTCAAGTGAGTAGTCGTAAAAAAGAAAGAATAAAAGAGATAAAGGCTATGCTCCTTGAAATGGCTTCTGGCAATTTCTTTTATCGCTTGGAACGATTTGCTAAAAACGATAATTTGGAAGCCATAAGTATTTCACTCAATATGCTGGCGGAAGAAATTGAAGAATCAATTCATCACCAAGGATTTACAAATTCCAATAGTTCAAGAGTTGCTGTTGTTCAGATGAGCTTTATTATAGATGAACATGGTCATATTGAAATGGCTTATCAAAAGGCTTGTACCCTTCTTTCTGTATTTCAAAATGAAATTTTGGGTTTATCCTTTGATACCTTCCTAATTGAGCCTTCCCAGGTACTATGGAAAAGTACGAAGACCAATATGTTATTAAAGAATGCTTCAGATACTTCTATTGAACTAAAATTTAAAACAAAATCTAATTTGGTCATTCCGAAAATAGCACATATATCTTCATTTCTAGATGTGACAGAAAAGAAATCAAAACTACTGATTACAGTCATTCACCATTTTAACCTTCAAAAAAAAATTGATAAAGACCTAAAGAAAAGTGTCATTCAGTTTATACATAAAGAGGATAACAAATCTAATAATGAAACCGATAGTCCTCCCTTAAAAACCAAATTAAGACTGAGTTTTGAAGACATACGTAAAATTCGTACGGGTCATGATCTGATAATGACAAACCTAAAATCTGACTTTCCTTCGCTCAGGGAATTTGCATTACAATTAGGAACCAATGAATTTAAACTAAAATACGGTTTTAAAGAATTATATGGCACCACTGTGCATCGGTTTTTAATGAATGAACGCTTTCGGAATTCTCAAATGATGATTCAATTTAGTGACGAATCTATCAAGTCAATTGCACACATTAACGGCTTTAAAAGTATTTCTCATTTCTCAAGAGCTTTTAAAAAACACTATGGATACGCACCTAGTGAATTGCGAAAAAAAACGAGGAATAAAGAGGAATAAAGTAAAAAAATTTTAGAATTAGAAGTAAATCCTTTACAGTCAAAATTTTATCCCTTACAAATAAATTTTACTGCTGAACTTTACCATATCAAATTAAAAGATATGGCTACTCCTAAAATCCCTCACCAAATAATCGTAAAAACTATTAGTTTTTTGTTTATTATTTTATGGGTGTATGCAGCCACAAGCAAACTACTGATTTATGAAGAATTTCATACTCAACTAAGTAAATCGCCTTTTCTTTCGAGTTATTCGGAGGTGTTGGTTTGGGCTATTCCATTATCCGAATATGTATTAGCTGGATTACTTCTTTTTTCAAAAAACCTATTAGCAGCTTTGTATAGTAGCTTTTCATTTATGGTTTTATTTACACTATATATCGTGGCTATTCTAAATTTCAGCAATTCAATACCCTGTTCATGTGGTGGAATTATTGCTCAATTAAGTTGGAAAGAACATCTTTTTTTCAATATAGTTTTTATATTCCTTGCTTTTGCGGGATTGGTATTACTTGAAAGACAAAAAAATAATAAAACCTAAAAATATTGCTGCGCAGCAACAGGGGAAGACCGAAAACCTGTAAAAAAGAGTAAGTCATTAATTTTAATTATAATAGTATGAAAAGTACATTTTTTAAAACCGTATTACCTGCTTTTGCAATTTTATTAGCAGTAGGCCTATCGTTTGCAACAACGACAGAAACCATAAGCGCCCCTGCTTATTACAACCATCCTGTTTTAGGAGTTCAACCTGTTCCTGGAGGTTCTGATTGCCCTATTGAAGGAACAATTCCATGTAAGTTTAATGGATTTGACACCTTTGTAGATCCAGCATTGACTCTTCCTTATCTTAGA
>JBGSQM010000030.1:0-3865 GCA_041738035.1 Cellulophaga sp. | reverse complement strand
GGTAACTTTACGGTAAGCGTTACTGATGCTTTTGGTTGTTTGTTTACTGATGCGATAAGCTTAGTGCGTCCGGATCCAATTGTTGCCACTATTTCAGCGGATATAATTTTAGATTGTTATGGTGATGATACTGGTTTTGTTACAGCCACCGTAACCTCTGGAGGCGTTGGTGCTATACAATATCGATTGAATACCTATGATATAACAGGTACGGTTATCATATCAACTTCTGTAGCACATAGCTCTAATACCTTTACAGGTTTATTTTCAGGTCGCTATAGCATTACAGTATTTGACACTGTGCGTTGTATTACCGAAACGCCAATTGCAAACATAACTGATCCCGTAGATGTTTTTGGATCATTAACCATGACTCAAGCTATAAGCTGTGTGGATGATTTAGAATTGTTATTAATCGCCAATGGTGGAACAGGGCCTTACAGCTATAGTGTTGATGGGGTGAGTTTCTTGCCATTCAATAATGGAAACCAACATATTTTTAACGGTTTAGCTGCTGGAAATTCTGGCGCTGGAACTTACAGATATTATGTTCAAGATTCGTTTAATTGTACCTCTATTTTATCAAACCAAATTACAGCTGATGCCGTTGCACCTATTGTAATTACTGTTGATGCTTCTGCGGCTATGGTTAATTGTAGTGGTGATAGTTCTGCTATTTTATTCGCTAGAGCAAGTGGAGGTTTAGGCAACTATCGCTATGAATTATTAGATAACCCAGCGAGTACCACTGCGCTCCAAGGGCCAAATACCAATGGGGTATTTA
Source organism: Cellulophaga sp. (assembly GCA_041738035.1). Taxonomy (GTDB): domain Bacteria; phylum Bacteroidota; class Bacteroidia; order Flavobacteriales; family Flavobacteriaceae; genus Cellulophaga. The sequence continues at coordinate 3,081 of JBGSQM010000030.1, read as the reverse complement.
GAAATTTAGCTGCTGGTAATTATTATATCAAAGTTACAAGTGAAGATTGTGAAGAAGTTACTGCTGTAATTACAATAACAGAACCAGCTCCATTGATTTATACTGACGATTTTTCAGCAATGATATGTGCTGGTGAAAACACAGGGTATATTAATGTGTCCTTATCAGGCGGATCAGGGAACTATAAATATGCCATTTCTCCTAACCTTGCTCAGTTTGATGTGATTAATCAATTTACAAACCTAGCTCCTGGCACCTACACGGTCATAGCACAAGATGCTAATGGTTGTTTCGTACAAAGAGATTATACCATAACAGCAGCACCTGTTATCGTAATTAATGCAAGCACAACTGGCGAAACATGTTTGGGCAGTGATGATGGCAGTATAGATTTAGTCTTATCAGGTGGTATTGCGCCTTATAGCACACGATTAGGCAACACTAGTTATGTTTCAGGACTGCTACAATATACTGATTTACCAGCTGGTGCACAAACAGTTTATGTGATTGATGATCTAGGATGTGAAACTAGTATTGAAGTAACTATCGCAAGAGGTGTAAATATCAAAGCTACGGTTACGCCTGTTTATGAGTGTACAGATATCACACCTGATAATTCGTTAATGGTTGTTCTAGAAGACCCGTCCGTTGCTGGTGCTGCCTTATATCAATTAGATGATGAAAACTCTACAGATGTACGTTTAGAACCGAATTTTACGAATATCTCAGCAGGCAATCATACCTTAATTATTTCATTAAATGGTTGTGTTGAAATTATACCTTTTACCATTGAAAATTTTCAACCGCTAGTTTTGGTTTTACAAAACAATAACATCAATGAAATTACTGCGGTCGCTACTGGTGGAGATGGGGATTATACTTTCTATTTCGATGAAGTTTCAAACGAGGATGACAATACAATATTCATCAATAGAACTGATACATACACTGTTAGGGTTGTAGATGGCAACGGTTGTGAAACAACCGCCAATATCCAAATGGAATTTATTGATATAGAGATTCCTAATTTCTTTACACCTGATGGAGATAATAATAATGATGAATGGAAACCTAGAAATTTAGAAGGCTTCCCAGATATAATAACCATCATTTTTGACCGTTATGGAAGAGAGCTTTACCGTATGAAACAGAATGATAAAGGATGGGAAGGTATTTACCAAAACAATGATCTTCCAACAGGAGATTACTGGTATGTAATTAAGCTTAGAGGTGAAAATGATGAGAGAGAATTTGTCGGAAACTTTACCTTGTACAGATAACCAAATTAACCTACAGTGCAATGAAGAAAATAGTAATATCAATAGCATTACTTTTAGTTATTTTTTCAGCAAAAGCTCAGGAGTTAAACTCTCCTCAGCTCTCGCAATATTTAGCAGATAACCCTTTTGTGTTATCGCCAACGTATGCGGGGATTGGTGACCATGTTAAAATACGAGTTAACGGTTTAACACAATGGGTGGGTATTAAAGATGCTCCGGACACACAGTCATTAGCGGCTGATATGAGATTAGGAAACAGGTCTGGTTTTGGTATGTATTTATATAATGATAGAAACGGATATACAAAACAACAAGGCGCTCGCTTATCTTTTGCGCATCACTTAACCTTAGACCGTTATGATAACGAATTTTTATCCTTTGGATTATCCTACAACTTTAATCAATTTAGAATTGATATTCAAGAGTTTATTGACTCTGGTGGAGATCCAGCCGTAACCGATGATCGTTCTACAACAAATCACAATTTAGATGTTGGTCTGCTCTATCGAAAAGAAAGCTTTTATTTTAGCCTTAACGTATCAAACTTATTAGATAAAGATCTGACCGGTTTTAACGTCAATTTTGAACCAAACCGATTGAGAAACTATTATTTATATACCGGGTACCGTTATAAGAGAAGTAAAAATAGTAAAATGGAGATAGAACCATCTGTGTTCTTTAAAATGTTCGAAAGTGATAATAGATCAGAAACCGACTTGAATATGAAGTTTAGATTTTATGATTTTGAAGATTATTACTATTTTGGATTAAGCTATAGAATATTAATCGAGCAACCTGGTTCTCCTAACTTTCTTACGCCCCTTTTTGGCCTAAAAAAGAATAATTTATACTTTGGATATTCCTATCAAATTCAGTTAAACGAAATAAGTAATTATAGTACAGGTACACACGTGGTTACTTTAGGTATAGATTTATTCCAAGGATTAAGTAACTGCAGATGCACATACTAAATAGGTTTAAAGTGCATAGTATTTAAACTAGGGTTTCATTAGCTTTGCAAAAAAAGTTTGTGGGAAAAATTAGTCTTAGTAATATTAGAGTTTATGCCTATCACGGTTGTTTAAAAGAAGAAAGTATCATCGGAAGCGATTATAGGGTTGATGTTGTCATAGAGGCAGATTTAACAAAGGCCGCCAATACAGATGTTCTTGATGACACCGTAGATTATGTGTTAATAAATTATATTGTTAAAGAAGAAATGGCAGTCAAAGCCAAGTTATTAGAGCAGGTGGCAAGACGCATTTTAGAGCGCATTTTAAAATCATGCCCTACCGTTACAAAGGCGGAAGTAACGGTTTCAAAAATAAATCCTCCAATTGGTGGAGATGTTGAAATGGTTTCGATAAACTTGCAATTAACTCGTTAAACTGCACGTTTTGCGTTTTATTACCTGTGAAAAATTCCTCACCTTTGTGCGAGAAAATTGGCATTGTGGTCGAATTGGATAGACAAAGTTCCGCAAGAACTTCTATAGTGGTTCGAGTCCACTCGATGCCTCAATAAAAACCACTTCTTTTAGCTAAAAAAGAAGTGGTTTTTTTATGTAAGTATTTTTATACTTCCTGATAATTTTTTGTAAATTTGCAATCTTAAAATGGCATTGTGGCCGAGTGGCTAGGCAGAGCTCTGCAAAAGCTTGTACAGCGGTTCGAATCCGCTCGATGCCTCTTCAATAATCCTCTTCTTTCTTAGAAGGGGATTTTTTGTTTGATTACTTTTTAGCAGCGATTCTGCCGAAGCTCCGGGACGCTCGATGCCTCTTAAATGGATCAAGTCATAA
>JBGSQM010000021.1:0-3396 GCA_041738035.1 Cellulophaga sp. | reverse complement strand
CGCCTAATCCAGTAAGGCCTTTTCCAAATACAATCAGCCAAGTTTCTCCAGCGCCTTATACGGCTTTTCCCTGATCTGTCCAAGTGTTAATAGGTCCCGTACCTCGACCGTGATCTGTAGAAACAATAAATAAGGTATTGCGTTTATAAAAAGCATCATTTTGAGTAAAATATCAGAGTTCTCTTATAAAATTGTCGGTATTTTGGGCAGACTTCAAATAGACATCGGATGCGCCATCATGTTCAAAATCATCGGCTTTTCCTGTTATAATACCAATTATGAATCCAAATAAGCCCAATAATTTGTTTCTCTTGCGCCCATATTTCAATAAAAAATAAAACCGTAGCTAATGCTATGCATTGATTTTCTATTTCATCTGAACACAATATAATTCAAATTCTTTAGACCTATTTAAATTCATAATTAGTATAATTTCATTATAGCCCGGGTACGAAAACCACAAACTATTACTTACATTAAATTTTTTCCTAAAGTTCTATTGCTGTGGAATTGACCTCTTTTTGGTGCTGCTGTCCATAAAAAAGGCATTAAAGCTACGCTTCTACCTTCGGGAGAAGTTGCCCAAAATTGCTGTTTTCAGCCTAAAGCATCTTTTACATACTTTGTATTGCTTATTAAAAGCGAATCGGCTCTAGTAAAAAGTTCTTGCCAACACAAACCATCAAGTGTAATCAAAAAAACATTTATTGCGTTATCTTCTTTCTTTTGTGCAAAAGAGAATTTGATGAATAAAAAAAGCAAGGCGGCACAGCATATTTTTTAAATCATTATTTATATTTTTTATGATACTCTAAATTTAGAATTAAAATTTTAGCTAATCGCATCAATTTTAAGGATAAGTATCCTCTTGTTATCATTCCAAAAAGATTATTTTGCATCAAATTACAAAATAACAGCTACTTAGCTACTGTTTTATATCAAAAGCACCTTCAGAAGTATTGTAAATATGAATAAAAATTCAATAGAAAACGAACGAATAGAGGCTCATTATGCCAACGAAAAAGACTGGCTAAAGTGGGGTTCTTATTTAAGTGAAAGACAATGGGGAACGGTTCGCGAAGATTATAGTGCCAATGGCGATGCGTGGAATTATTTCCCTCACGAACATGCCAGAAGTAGGGCTTACCGATGGGGAGAAGATGGGTTAGCAGGCATATCAGACAGGTATAATAATATTTGTTTTGGAATTGCCCTTTGGAACGGGAACGACAAAATTTTAAAGGAGCGTTTATATGGACTAACCGGCCCGCAAGGCAACCATGGCGAAGATGTAAAAGAGTTGTATTATTACTTAGAAAATACACCAACGCACTCGTACATGAAACATTTGTATAAGTATCCACAGCAAGAATTTCCTTATGTAAAACTGGTAGAAGAGAATGCTAAAAGAAACAGGAATGAGCTAGAATACGAATTATTAGACACCGGAATTTTTAATGATAATGCTTATTTTGATGTTATTACTGAATATGGAAAAGCCGATAATGAAGATATTTTAATCCAAATCAGCGTAACAAATAAAGGTAAAAAATTGGCTCCAATTCACGTTTTACCTACTTTGTGGATTAGGAATTATTGGAGTTTTCGCGACATGCCTGAAAACCCCATTATTGAAAAAAAAACAAAAAACAAAGTGCCTTATGTAAGCATAAAACATTGTTATGTTGGCGCGTATAATTTATATTTTGAAGAAGCCTCAAAACTTTTGTTCACAGAGAATGAAACTAATATGGAAGCCGTATTTATGGCCAAAAATGATGGTCCTTATAAAAAAGATTTGTTTCACAAGGCAGTGGTTTCTGGTGATTACAGTCTGCCAACTGCGATTGAAAAAGGCACAAAATTTTCACCTTTGTATCCATTAAATATAGCCGCGGGAGCTACTAAAGTTATTAAACTTAGATTGACTAAAAATGACCTTGAAAATCCATTTAATGCCGATTTTGATGCTATTTTTAAGCAAAGAGCAGCAGAATGCGATTCTTTTTATGATCTAAATTTAAAAGACAAAGAACAGCAAAAAATTCAAAAACAAGCCTTTGCGGGTTTACTGTGGTCTAAACAATATTACAATTATGATGTAGAGCGTTGGTTGCAAGGCGATCCTAAGGCATCAGTTCCCGCTATGGAACGTTTGAACGGTAGAAACCATACTTGGCCAACGCTAAGAAACCATGATATAATGCTCATGCCCGATCCTTGGGAATATCCCTGGTATGCGGCTTGGGATTCTGCTTTTCATTGTGCGACTATGGCATTAATCGACCCACATTTTGCGAAAAATCAACTATTATTATTTACCAAAGAATGGTATATGGCGCCTAGCGGGCAAATCCCCGCTTATGAATGGAATTTTAGCGATGTTAACCCGCCCGTTCAAGCATGGGCAACGCTTAGAATTTATAAAACCGAGAAAGAGAAAACAGGCAAGGCCGACCGTCAGTTTTTAAAACGAATGTTTAATAAATTAGCTTTAAATTTCACTTGGTGGGTGAACCGTATTGATGGAAGCCAAAACAATGTTTTTGAAGGTGGATTTTTAGGTCTAGATAATATTGGCGTTTTCGACAGAAGTCACGGAGTTCCCGGCGGCGGTACTTTAGAGCAGGTCGATGGCACTGCTTGGATGGCATTGTATTGTTTAAATATGCTCGAAATAAGCATCGAATTGGCTTTAGAGGATGATTCTTTTGATGATATGGCCATTAAATATTTTGGACACTTTGTTTTTATTGCTGAAGCCTTAAATAAAATGAGCCTTGAAAATAAGGGTATTTGGGATATTCAAGAAGGATTTTTTTATGATAAACTACTCTTACCTGACGGCAGCACTACCTCTATAAAAGTGCGTTCCATTGCAGGAATGTTATCTATTGCAGCCGTACTTTGTGTTAAAAAAGAAACTTTAGAAAAATTACCCAAATTTAAACAAGCGGTTCAATGGTTTAAAAATCACAGAATTAAAAGGCTAAAATATCCTGTGATGCGCCCTTTCGAGGATGGGGAAGATTTATTATTGTCCCTGGTGCCTGAGAAAAGAATGAAAATTTTGGCGGGAGTGCTTTTAGATGAAAAGGAGTTTTTAAGTCCGTTTGGGATTCGTTCTTTGTCAAAAATTCATGAAAAACCATATCATATTGATATTAATGGGGTAAATTATAACATCAAATATGAACCTAATGAATCTACAACTTCACTTTTTGGGGGTAACTCAAATTGGCGTGGCCCAGTTTGGTTCCCCATGAATTACCTGTTTATTCAAGCCATAAAAGAATACTACTCCTATTCGGGCGACGATTTAAAACTTGATTACCCAACAGGGAGTAATAACCAATTAACACTTAAAGAAATTAGTGTAGAAATCAGCAAAAGATT
>JBGSQM010000226.1:0-45112 GCA_041738035.1 Cellulophaga sp. | reverse complement strand
TGTTACCACAAACATAAAAACCATAAAGTCTATACCCTTACAATTAAAAGGAGATTATCCAAGAAAATTCGATATTAGAGGAGAGATTGTTTTGCCCTTTGATGGGTTCGCTAAAATGAACTTAGAGCGCATAGAAAATGGCGAGGAACCTTACATGAACCCCAGAAATACCGCTTCTGGAAGTTTAAAACTGCAAGATAGCGCAGAAGTTGCCAAACGCCCCTTGGATTGTCTGCTATACGGAATTGTAGGAATGCAAACAGGCATTACATCTCAATTTCAAATGTTAGAAAAGGCTAGAGCATGGGGATTTAAAGTTCCATCAGTTGCTCGACTTTGTAAATCAATCGAAGAGGTCATGGCTTTTGTGGACTATTGGGATATTCACCGACATGAACTACCGTATGAAACGGATGGTGTGGTAATTAAAGTAAATAACCTACAACATCAAGAAGAGTTGGGTTATACCTCTAAATCACCACGCTGGGCAATGGCCTATAAATTCAGAGCAGTACAGGTTTCAACTGTGTTGAATGAAATTACCTATCAAGTCGGTAGAACAGGCGCAATTACCCCTGTAGCGAATTTAGTTCCTGTTTTATTGGCGGGTACAACTGTAAAAAGAGCTTCGTTGCACAATGCCGACCAAATAGAAAAATTTGATATTCGAGAAGGTGATACGGTTTTTGTAGAAAAAGGAGGGGAAATTATTCCCAAAATAATAGGGGTTGACTTCACCAAACGCCCAGAAAATTCAGAACCTACTAAATACATTGACAATTGTCCAGAATGTAAAACTTTATTAGAGCGTAGCGAAGGAGATGCCAAGCATTATTGCCCCAATTATTACGGCTGTCCGCCACAAATAACCGGTAGAATTCAGCATTATATTTCTCGCAAAGCAATGGATATTGAGGGCATGGGTAGCGAAACGGTGGAATTACTTTTTAAAAAAGGACTCATCCAAAATTATGCAGATTTATATTCTTTAAGTAAAGAACAAGTAATGCCTTTAGAACGTATGGCAGAAAAATCGGCAGAGAACTTGGTCATAGGTGTTAAGGCTTCGGTTACTATTCCGTTTGAGCGTGTACTTTTTGCTTTAGGTATTCGATTTGTGGGTGAAACCGTCGCGAAAAAATTAGCGAAAGCATACAAAAATATAGAGGCGTTAATGATTGCTAATGTGGAAGAATTAACAAAAGTTGATGAAATTGGAGAGCGTATTGCGCAAAGTGTGGTCGAGTTTTTTCAGAATGATAACAATACAGTCATCATTCAACGGTTAAAGAGCTACGGCGTTCAATTTGAACTTTCGGCAGATAAATTAGAAAATCAGACAGAGTATTTAAAAGGACAATCCTTTGTAATTTCTGGTGTTTTTGAAAAAATTAGTCGTGATGATTTAAAGAAAATGATAGAAGATAATGGCGGTAAAGTAGGGTCATCCGTTTCATCAAAAACCAACTATTTGGTATCCGGCGATAATATGGGTCCAAGTAAACGCTCTAAAGCCGAAAGTTTAGGGGTGAAAATCATTTCCGAAGAGGAGTTTTTAACGATGTTGATCAATTAGAAACAAAAAGAAGTCATTTGAAAGGTAATAACGGATAATTGTTAAACAAATCAGACAACTTCTTTTCTAGTTAAATAAGCTACTACAATACTTTTCTACCAGAAATAATATTGTAAAGAATTACGATTACTGCTATTACTAAAAGGACGTGAATTAAACTGCTAGTTCCCATTCCTGGAACTACGTTTAACATACCTAAAAGCCAAATAACGATACAAATTACGGCTACAAGCCAAAGAATACTTCTCATATTATTTTTATTTATTGGTTACAGCGCAATTTAAAAAGTAAAATTTATTAGCCATGCTCGAAAAAGAAAAATAAATAACACAAATGAATTAATTACCGATTTAGCATTTGAATAGGTGTAAGTTATAACTGAAAATGAAAAAAAGATCAAGGCTATAAAGATTTCTAAGAAACCCTAAAAGATGAAGAACTAGCCAAATATTAGTGATTACCGCTGTAAGCTATTTGGCTTTTAGCCAATGGAGATTGGGAAGTATCTCATCATATCGCTCAAGATTTAGAAACTCCAAAGTGAGTTTAATTCACGCCTATTTGCACAGAAAAGAAGGCGATGAGTTTAATACTGCCTATTTGTATCGACAAGCAAATAAGTCTTTTCCTAAAATTAGTTCTGAAGATGAATTGAAATAAATCGTAACATTATTATTATAAAAAAAAATCCCATTCGAAACCGAATGGGATTTTATAAAATTTAGAAAGTATATGTTAAAGTACTCTTACATTTACTGCATTTAAACCTTTTTTACCTTCTTCTAAATCAAACTCAACTTCGTCGCCTTCGCGAATTTCATCAATTAATCCAGAGATGTGCACAAAGTGATCTTTGTTTACGCCTTCTTCAGTGATAAAACCAAAACCTTTAGTGTCATTGAAGAATTTTACTGTTCCTTTACTCATGTTAAAAAATTAAATATTAATAGTATTTGAGGAACAAAGATGATACCAAAAAATAGAATTAGCACTATGCTAAGTCATTTAATTTGAAAAACAAGGAATAAAAGGCATACTTGAAGGGGAAAGTTCTTTATTTAAATGCCTTTACATTAGTAATCGGAATAGGATGTTGGGTATAAAAAAGTAATATCGATGTGGGATACATTATTTTGGTACTTTGGTTGGGCTTTTAAAGCCTTCCATACAGGCGAATCTCCAAAAGCTTTCCAATGTGCATCTCTGCTCTCTTGATTTTCAAAAGTTGTCATGTACATTAAATTTGGCATGGAAGCTCCAGATATTACTTCCCCATAAAATACGGCATTAAATTCAAGAGCATCAAAAAGCGTAACTTCTCCTCCTTCATTAAACATTTCAACTTTGTTTTTATGTAAATTTTTTGTTGCGGATTCATAACTTCTTAATTCATAAACCCTTTCTTTTCGAGCTTGATTTAATTCTGAAGGCTTTAATTTTGGATGATATATAAACGCTTTTAATAGAACCACAGCTAATCTTTTATATGGGGCTTTATTATGAGCTGCTTGTAAATAGTTCATTCCGCTTTTTAAATAGGTCTTGTCATTTAACAATAAGGAATCTAAAGATTCTATTTGTTTTAAAGTATTAAACGGAATTAAAACATAAGTTTTTTTTAAACCACTAGAGTCTATTTCTTTAGGTTTAAACACACCAACATTTCTAATGTTGAGTCTTTTAAGTGCTGGTAAATAGGAAGTTTCTAAAAAAGTGTCTGTTACTTCTTGCTGTTCATCTGTTTCAAAAGAATACGTTTTAAGCTGATAGTACTCTCGTTGCTGCGCAACAAGCGTTATTGTAAATATTATGAAAAGAAAGATGATGATTTTTTTAAACATAATTTGATCATTAAAATTGATGGAATTTATAATTTTTTCTTAAAACAAACACTATTTTTTACTCCTTTATATTGTCCGTAATTTTCGATTATTTGATATCCGTTTTTTTTATACAATGCAATAGCGTCTGGTTGTCTAGTGCCTGTTTCCAAAATACACGCTTCGTATTGTAATGATACTGCCCAAGTTTCTAAAGCTTCTAAAATTTTTGTTCCAATGCCTTTACCTTGATAGTCAGGAACTACAAACATTCTTTTTATTTCTGCAATTTGCATGGTAAAAGGTTTGAAAGCACCGCAGCCAATTGGTTTTTCGTCCTCATAAACTACCAGCGCTTGGTTGATGCCTTCTAAACCGTTAAACTGGTCATAAAAATCATGCTCATCGCCGTCTTTTATAGTTAAATCTTCATCTAAAGCCTTTGTTAGCTGCTGAAAATCTTCATTTTTATAATCTGTCTTAATTATGGTAATCATTTTATGAAAATTAAACAGTAATACTAAAGCCTTCTGCTGTATTCTTTTTATCGTGATCAAAGTAGAAATCTATTTTGCCTAGATTTACGCCAAAACAACCTACCTGGTTTACCAAAACATCAGTTTGTAAACTATTTTTAACTATGGTAGGTTTTTCTAAAAAGGTATGGGTGTGGCCGCCAATAATTAGGTTGGTGTATTTGGTTTTAGCCGCCAATTTTAAATCATCTGGTTTGTCTGAACTGTATTGGTAACCTAAATGAGAAAGACAAATGACTAAGTCGCAGTTTTCTTCTTCTTTAAGTTTACGTTCTGTGTCTTGTGCTATTTCAAACGGATTTAAATATTGTGTTTCTTTAAATAATTTTTTAGTTACCAAACCATCCAATGCGATACCTAAGCCATAAACACCAACTTTAATACCATCAACAGTATAAATTTCGTAAGGTTTGGTGTGGCCATTCATGATGGTATTGGTGAAATCGTAATTAGCAGAAAGTAATTTAAACTTAGCATTCGGTAATTGAGCAAATAAACCTTCTATTCCGCTGTCAAAATCATGATTACCGATGGTAGCGGCATCATATTTTAACATACTCATCAATTTAAATTCTAATTCCCCACCGTAAAAATTAAAATATGGCGTGCCTTGAAAAATATCTCCAGCATCAAACAATAAGGTATTTGGATTTTCTTTTCTTAGCTGTTCCACTAGCGAAGCCCTTCTCGCCAATCCACCTAATCCAGGAAAATCAGCATGTGATTTTGGAAAAGCATCAATATGGCTATGCACATCATTGGTATGTAGAATGGTGATTTTCTTTTTTATTTCCCTAAAACAAGAATTTAACGATAAACCTCCTAAACCTACAAATGCTGACGTAGCTGTAGTATTCGAAATAAATTTTCTTCTGTTCATTTTTTAATTATCTAGTTTTATGAATCGGTCGTCAATTTTGGGCTGTATGGTATCCATTTTTGTGAAATAATCAATCAAAATATTTCGTATTAAATAATCGGTATCTGTTGCCGAAGTGTTGTCTAAGAAAAAATTCATATTATCGCCACCAGTTACTAAATAGTTTGATGTCGCAACATAATAAGTTTTATCCTCATCAAAAGGTTTGCCTTGTATATTTACAGTATTTAAGCTATTATCTTTATTCAAAATAATTTGAATTCCGGCGATTGGATGGGGGATTTTATTTTTTAAAAGATAAGCAATCATTTCGAGAACAGCTTTTCCCTTTAGAGCCACTACTACCACCGAATTTTCAAAAGGCATAATTTCATAAGCCGTTCTGGCGCTTACACTCCCGGCCGAAATAGAGCTACGGATACCCCCATGGTTTAAGAGTACAAAATCTATATTATTTTGGGTTCTGGATTTAAAAACTGGGTTCGCCAACTGCAAAACAGCGTCTGCCATTAGGTTGCCAGCCGTTGTATTATAAGGGTTATCGGTTTTCGAGATATAATTTGGAGCAAAGGCCAAAGTACTGTCTAAAACAGCATCAATATGTTTTCGGTAGGGCTCAACGAAGTTTTTAATTTCTAAATCTTCAGAAATACTATCTAAAATTGCAATTTGTTTTCCAACCATTTGGCTTAACCGTGGTTTTTCCTGCTTACAAGAAATAAAAAGTAGAATTGTTATAAATATAACAAAATGTTTAATTTTTAAAATCATAATTGTGCTTATCTTCGTATTATAATTACTCTGAATATTATTTACATTTGTACAAATGTAAAAATTCATGTTTTTAAAAGCTATAAAACAAAAATTAAAACATAGATCTGGGCTTAATTTTATTAAACAACTGTTGAAACAGGCACCAAGAGGCGTTCAAGGCGGGAAAAAAATTACTTCCATTGGTTGTATCGTAGATTTAGATGCGTTTAACGACAGCAATTTATTTTACCAATTTATTGAAGAGTTTTCGTTACGACCAAATTCTATTAAAATTATTGGCTATAAAAAGGTTCACGACAAAAATTCGCCTTACGCAACGCCCGTTTTTTCGAATAAGGATTTAGGGTGGAAGGGTAAAATAGAAAATAGTTACGCTTTAGAGTTTATGAGCAGGGAATATGATTTATTGATAAATTATTATACAGACGATTATTTGTTATTACAATTAATGACGCTTAAAACTAAAGCAAGATTGCGAGTTGGGTTTGGAGAGGTAGATAAACATTTAAACGATTTAATATTACACACACCTATTTCAAACTTTAATCAGTTTAAAAAAGAATTAAAAAAATATTTAAAAGTACTCAAAGAAATAGAATAGCGATGGATAGTTTATACGGAACGGGAGTGGCATTAATAACGCCATTTAAGGATGATTTTTCGGTAGATGTGGCAGGATTACAAGCTGTGGTGGAGCACACTATAAAAGGTGGCATAGATTATTTAGTAATCTTAGGCACAACGGCGGAATCGGTTACCTTAAGGCCAATTGAAAAACAACTGGTTATGGACACCGTAATCCGCACCAATGCGGGGCGATTGCCATTGGTTTTAGGGGTTGGTGGTAACAATACATTGTTAGTGGTTGAAGAATTGCAGGCTATAGATTTATCAGAATTTGCGGCTATTTTATCAGTATCTCCGTATTATAACAGACCAACGCAAGAGGGTATTTATCAGCATTTTAAGGCCATCTCTAAAATAGCTTCTAAGCCCATAATTATTTATAATGTACCCGGTAGAACCGGAAGTAACATGTTGCCCGAAACTACCATACGCTTGGCAAATGATTTCAAAAATATAATGGCTATTAAAGAGGCTTGCGGAAATATGCTTCAAATTAAAGAAATTTTAGACTTAAAACCCGATAATTTTTTAGTAATTTCAGGGGATGATGCTACGGCATTACCCACTGTTTTAGCAGGTGGAGCAGGTGTCATTTCTGTCATTGGTCAGGGTTTGCCTAAGGAATTTTCTAAAATGATTAATTTAGGGCTAGGGCAAAAAATAGGAGAGGCGTATGAAATTCACCATCAATTAGAAGGTGGTATGCACCTAATATTTGAAGAAGGCAATCCCGCTGGGATAAAAGCTATTTTTGAAATTTTGGGCATTTGTAAAGCACAAGTTAGATTGCCACTAGTAAAAGCTAGCGCAGCATTAACTGGAAAATTAGCGACTTTTGTAAAGGACTTACATCAGGTTTCTGCCTAAAAAAAATGCAATAATTTTTATCGAACGTTAAAACTTCCCTAAAATAGTGGCATACCTAAGTATTCGCTTTACTTTAGCATAATAAAAATGTTTTTTAAATCCATTTAGAATACTTAATTTTGCAAAATGTTTAGAAAAATGCGTCCTTTTTTTATTCTTTTAGTTTTACCTTTTGTTTTTGCTTCTTGTAGTAATTTTCAGAAGGTACTTAAAAATGAAGATGTTAAAGCAAAGTATGATTTGGCTGAAAAATTATACGAGGCCAAGGACTATAAAAAAGCCAATACTTTATTAGCACAAATAGCACCTAAATATATTGGGAAGCCACAAGGCGAGCGGGTCATGTATTTTTTGTCTAATTCGTTTTTTGAGATTAAAGATTACAATACCGCAGGCTATCAGTTTGAGCGTTTCTTAAAATCGTATCCTAAGAGTGATAAAGCACAAGAAGCAGCTTTTTTAGGAGCTAAAAGTTATTATTTACTTTCGCCTAAATATTCATTGGACCAAACCGATACTGATAAAGCCCTACAAAAGCTTCAAATCTTCATTAACTCCTATCCTAATTCTGAATTTTTAGCTCAGGCCAACGATATGGCGACGGATTTAGCGGAGAAAAAGGAGAACAAAGCTTTTGAAATAGCCAAACAATTTTCAAAATTAGGCGAGTTTTTTACTTTAGATTTTTCTATTTCAGCTGTAGCTGCCTTAGATAATTTTGTGTTAGATTTTCCAGGTTCTGTTTACAAGGAAGATGCGCTTTTTTATAAGGTAAAAGCTTTATCCAATTTGGCAATTAACAGTACAGAAATTAAAAAGAGGCAACGTTTAACAGAAGCAAAAGCTGCTTATGATGCCTTAAAAAAGAATTTTCCACAAACTAAATATGAAAAACAAACGAATAGTTTAATGGAAAAGATAAACAACGAATTAGAAATTTATTCTAAATAATATACAATTTTATTATGAACATGAACGATTTAAAAAACTCAAAAGCTCCCGTTTCTACAGTAACGATCAACAAGAATCAATTTGATGCTCCTACTGGAAATATTTATGAAGCTATTTCAATCACCGCCAAAAGAGCAATTCAAATTAATTCTGATATCAAAAAAGAGTTGCTAGAAAAATTAGAAGAATTTGCTACCTACAGCGATAGTTTAGAAGAAGTATTTGAAAACAAAGAACAAATTGAAGTTTCTAAATTTTATGAAAAATTACCAAAAGCACACGCGTTAGCGGTGAATGAGTGGTTGGAAGATAAAATATATTATAGAAATACGGCGAAAGATTTAAAGTAAAATGTTAAGCGGAAAAAATATTCTTTTAGGAATTACCGGAGGTATTGCCGCTTATAAAACAACTTTTTTGGTTCGTTTACTAGTAAAAGCTGGTGCTCAAGTTAAAGTAATTTTAACAGACAGTGCCAGCTCTTTTGTTTCTCCACTTACCCTTGCTACCTTATCAAAAAATGCAGTATTATCATCATTCGTACATCAAGATGAAAATAGTATTTCTTGGAACAATCATGTAGAACTCGGACTTTGGGCTGACTATATGCTTATTGCACCTGCTACCGCAAATACGCTCTCTAAAATGGCGAATGGTACCTGCGATAATTTATTGTTGGCTACTTATTTGTCAGCTAAATGTCCTGTTTTTTTTGCTCCAGCTATGGATTTGGATATGTACCAGCACCCTTCCACAAAAAACTCTTTTGAAAAATTAAGTTCTTTTGGTAATATGCTTATACCAGCAACTTCTGGCGAATTGGCTAGTGGATTACATGGTGAAGGTCGTATGGCAGAGCCAGAAGACATTGTAGCATTTATCAAACACTATATCATTGAAAGATTACCACTAAAAGGTAAAAAAGTATTAATTACCGCTGGTCCAACCTATGAGGCCATTGATCCTGTTAGGTTTATTGGCAATCATTCGTCTGGCTTGATGGGTTTCGAGCTAGCAAAAGCTGCCGCTAACTTAGGCGCTGAAGTTATCTTAATTTCAGGTCCTTCACATTTAGATCTACAACATGATCTGGTACAATTAAAACGTGTAGTTTCTGCCGATGAAATGTACCAAGAAGTTCATAAGCATTACAATTCAGTTGATATTGCTATTGCCGCTGCCGCGGTTGCCGATTACCGACCTAAATCAGTAGCCGAACAAAAAATAAAAAAATCTGAAGCTAGTTTTTCTATCGAATTTATAAAAAATAAAGATATTTTATTATCAATGGGAGCTCAGAAAAATAATCAGTTTTTAGTTGGCTTTGCTTTAGAAACAGAAAATGAGGTCGAAAATGCCATCGGAAAGCTTAAAAAGAAGCATTTAGATGCCATTGTGCTCAATTCTTTAAATGACGATGGAGCAGGGTTTGCTAGTAAAACAAATAAAATTTCATTTATAGATAAGAATTCTACAATAAAAACGTTTCCTTTAAAGACCAAAGCAGAAGTGGCTCTGGATATTATAAATGAAATAATAAAAAGAATACATGTCTAAGTATTTCTTGTACTTTCTTGTTTTTATATTTACTTATTGTGCTGTAGCACAAGAAATTAACGCAGTTGTTACCGTAAACTCAGATCAAGTTAGTCAAACAAACCAACAGATATTTGTTACCTTAGAAAGATCTTTGAACGATTTTGTAAATAAAACAAAATGGACAAATAGAGGCTATAAAGAGGTGGAAAAAGTAAATGTCAGAATGTTTATTACGGTTACCGATTTTCAAAATGATAGGTTTAAGGCTACCATACAATTGCAATCATCGAGGCCAGTTTACAATACTACTTACGAGAGTCCCGTTTTTAATTACAAAGACAATGAGTTTAATTTTGAATATACGGAGTTTCAACCTCTGGTGTACAATGAAAATGTCTTTGAATCAAACTTGGTAAGCGTTATTGCTTATTATGCTTATATTACTTTAGGAATCGACGCTGATACTTTTGAACTCGAAGGCGGAAACGATTTTTACCGAAAAGCACAAAATATAGTTACCCAGGCACAAGGGGTAAGTTCCGCGGGTTGGAGCCAAGATACCAGTGAAAGAACACGTTTTGAGCTAGTTGATAATTTAATGTCGAATACTTTTAAGGAGTATAGAATAGCGATGTATAATTATCATAGAAAGGGATTAGATATACTTGCAGACAATAATAGCACTGGAAAACAAGTAATTTCAGGAACTATGCGTTTACTAGAAACTTTAGTTAAAAGAAGGCCAAATGCCTTTTTAATTCAGACTTTTTTTGACGCAAAATCCGAAGAAATTCAGAATGTTTTTTCTGATGGTCCAAAGGTTGATGTTGTGCAGTTAAAAGAAATTCTAAATCGTATAGCTCCTTTATATTCCAAAACTTGGAATGCTATTACGTATTAAACTGTAATTAATAACTATTTTTCAAGAAAATTTTTAGAACAGTCATAATGCTTACTAAGCAAATTGCTTTTAAAATTCCTCAGCTTATCATTTAAATACTTTCAACTAAAGGAATATAATTTATCTTTGCGGAACTAAATACTTTTTAGATTTGCTAAACTCTCTTTCAATACAAAATTATGCTTTAATAGATCATTTAAATGTATCTTTTACTAGCGGTTTTATTATTATCACCGGTGAAACTGGTGCTGGAAAATCTATTTTATTAGGTGGTTTAGGGCTAGTTTTAGGAAATAGAGCCGATCTAAACTCGCTTAGAGATGAAACCAATAAATGTATTATTGAGGCTGTTTTTCAAATAGATAAATACGCTTTAAAATCTTTTTTTGAGGAAAACGATTTAGACTACGAAACTAAAACGATTATCCGTAGAGAAATATTACCAAGTGGCAAGTCAAGAGCTTTTATCAATGACTCTCCCGTAACACTCGATATATTATCACAGTTAGGTGATAGGTTGATAGATATTCATTCACAACATCAAACTTTACAACTGGCAGATAATGATTTCCAGCTTAAAGTAATTGATGCTTTGGCGGACAACAAAGCATTATTATTGGTTTACACAGACCAACTTTTATCATATCAAAAAACAGAAAGAGCTTTAAAACAGCTTTTAATTTTTCAACAAAACGCTACTAAAGAATACGATTACAATAGTCATCTTTTAAAAGAATTAGAAGTAGCTCCTTTAAAGGAAGGAATTATTGAAGAGCTAGAGCAGCAATACGAGCAGTTAAGTAATGTTGAAACTATTGTTGAGCAACTCTCTAAAGGGCATCAATTATTAAATGATGAGCAGGTTGGGATTATTACTTTAATAACCGAATTAAAGTTGGCCTCTAGTAAATTAGCGACCTACGGAAGTCAGTTTTCTTCTTTAAACGAAAGAATTATATCCGCTTTTATAGAAATTGATGATATTTCATTAGAGTTTGATTTTTTACAAGAAAAGGCAGAAGCTAATCCCACCCTTTTAGAAGAAGTTAATGGAAAACTCCAATTGCTGTACAATCTTCAAAAAAAGCATAACGCATCGACCATAGCAGAATTGATTGCGATTAGGGAAAGTTTATCAGAAAAGGTAAGCGCAACAGAAAATGTTGACTTAGAAATTAAAAAAGCGACGCAAGAACTTACTAACAAAGAAAAAGATTTAGACGCCACGGCTATAAAAGTTAGAGAAAAGCGAACTAAAATTATTCCTGATTTGCAAAAGCAGTTAGGCGAAAGTCTTTCTCAATTGGGAATGCCAAGTGCTACTTTTAAAATCGAAATACAAGCCTCAAAATCATTTAATGTAAACGGTAAAGATGATTTAGTATTCCTTTTCGCGGCAAACAAGGGTTCTAATTACGGAGATTTAAAAAAAGTAGCATCTGGTGGTGAGTTGTCAAGAATAATGTTGACTATAAAAGCCATTTTAGCGCGTTATGAACAGTTACCAACCATGATGTTTGATGAAATTGATACGGGAGTTTCAGG
Source organism: Cellulophaga sp. (assembly GCA_041738035.1). Taxonomy (GTDB): domain Bacteria; phylum Bacteroidota; class Bacteroidia; order Flavobacteriales; family Flavobacteriaceae; genus Cellulophaga. The sequence goes on along the minus strand of JBGSQM010000226.1, from coordinate 33,096 downwards.
TGAAATTTCGAATAAAATGGGCGATATTATGCAAGCGATGAGCAAAACAATGCAGGTTTTTTCCATTACGCACTTGCCACAGGTGGCAGCAAAAGGAGCTAGTCATTTTAAAGTATTTAAAGAGGAAGAAGGTATGGTTACCAATACCAAAATGAGAAAATTAACGAGCGAAGAACGAGTTATAGAATTAGCAGAAATGCTAGGTGGTAAAAATATATCAGCTTCGGCATTAGCCCATGCCAAACAATTATTAAATGAATAAACTGGTTTAAAGAAAAGAGTAGAAAACACGAATCTTATAATTAACCGTTCAAATTTAATATCTTTGGAATATTAAAATTGAATACAAAAAAATAAACAATGGCATACAACCTATTAAAAGGAAAAAGAGGAATCATCTTTGGAGCATTAGATGAAAATTCTATCGCTTGGAAAACAGCAGAACGCGTACATGAAGAAGGTGGCACTTTTGTATTAACAAATGCGCCAATTGCCATGAGAATGGGACAAATTGATGTGCTTGCTAAAAAAACAGGATCTCAAATAATTCCTGCGGATGCAACAAGTATTGAGGATTTGCAAAATTTAGTAGAAAAAGCCACTGAAATTTTAGGTGGTAAATTAGATTTTGTTTTGCATTCTATTGGTATGTCTGTGAATGTTCGCAAAGGCAAAGCTTATACGGATGAAAATTATGATTTTACAGCCAAAGGTTGGGATGTTTCTGCCCTTTCATTTCATAAAGTAATGCAAACTTTGTACAAGGCTGATGCAATGAATGAGTGGGGTAGTATTGTGGCATTAACGTATATGGCTGCCCAACGTACTTTTCCTGATTATAATGATATGGCTGATAATAAAGCCTATTTAGAGTCCATAGCGCGCAGTTTTGGCTATTTTTTCGGGAAAGAAAAAAATGTAAGGGTAAACACGATTTCTCAATCACCTACGCCAACAACAGCGGGTCAAGGGGTTAAAGGCTTTGACGGGTTTATCAGTTATGCTGAAAAAATGTCGCCTTTAGGTAATGCTTCGGCTCAAGATTGCGCTGATTATACCATAAGTTTATTTTCAGATTTGACTAAAAAGGTAACCATGCAAAACCTATTTCACGACGGTGGTTTTTCTAATATGGGAGTTAGTCAAGAGGTTATTGAATATTTTTCAAAATAAAAATGACATCTAAAAATCAAAAGCCATTCGAACTCTCGAGTGGCTTTTACGTTTGTAGCTATTGCCAATGAAATTATTTTTTTCTTTTATCATTCCCGTATTTAACAGACCCAATGAAATTAAAGAATTGTTGGATAGTTTGTTGCTGCAAACCTATAGCGAGTCTTTTGAGGTGGTTATAGTTGAAGATGGTTCTAGCATCAGTTCCGAAACCATTATTGAAGCTTATGCAAATAAATTAACGCTTAGCTATTTGACAAAAGCGAATAGCGGACCAGGCGATTCTCGTAATTATGGAATGAGAAGGGCGAAGGGTAATTATTTTATCGTTTTAGATTCTGACTGTATCTTACCGCCTCAATACCTGAATGAGGTTAATATGGCACTAGAAAAGGACTATGTGGACTGTTTTGGTGGGCCAGATGCAGCACATGAATCGTTTACGCTTGTTCAAAAAGCAATTAATTATGCCATGACCTCTTTTTTGACCACAGGAGGTATCAGAGGCGGAAAAACGGCGGTTGACAAATTTCAACCTAGAAGTTTTAATATGGGAATTTCCAAAATGGCGTTTCATGCTACTGGAGGCTATGGCAATATTCACCCTGGAGAAGACCCTGATTTAACCATAAGAATATGGAATGCAGGGTTTAAAACAAAATTAATAGCTGACGCCTATGTATATCATAAAAGGCGTGTAGATTGGTACAAATTTTATACTCAAGTAAATAAGTTTGGAATGGTAAGGCCTATTTTGAACCAACGGTATCCCGAGACAAGAAAAATTACCTATTGGTTTCCAAGCCTATTTTGTATCGGATTTCTTTTAGCATTATTATTTTTAGCTTTAGGGCTAAGTTTTCTGCTATATTTTTACGTGGTTTACTTTTTACTTTTATTTATAGATGCCATACTTAAGAATAAAAGTCTAGCTATTGCACTATTAGCCATGGCGGCAGTTTGCATTCAGTTTTTTGGCTATGGTTATGGATTCTTAAAATCAACAATTATGCTTAACTTTAGTCCTAAAAAACCAGAAGAAATGTTTCCCAAGCTGTTTTTTAAACAAAATAATAGCATTCCATGAAGAGAATAAAAAGTGGACTCCAAAAACGAAAAATGCAAATCTTTTTACTTTTTCTTTTATGTTCCAGTTTGGCATGGTTTATATCTAAATTATCAGGAGATTATACTGGGCGGGCTGTTTTTGACATGAGCTATAAAAATATTCCTGACAGTTTATTATTTGCAGGTGCATCACAACAAAAAATTAATGTTAAATTAAGAGCAAGCGGATTTGCTTTCTTAGGCTTTAATTTCAGAAACAAAAAGGTTGTAATTGATGTTTCAAAAATAAAGAAAGAGAATGCTACTTATGTAGTTAAAAAAAAAGCATATCAATTTCAAATAGAAAAACAACTGCCTAAATCAATGGATTTGATAAGTATTTATAATGATGATGATATTACCTTAAAGCTACTTCCTTTAATAGAAAAGAAAATACCCGTTGTTTCTATGCTTGAGCTTAGTTTAGATCAAAATTTCATGATAGAAGATTCTATTCAAATAAAACCTGATAGTGTAGTCGTTAGGGGGTCCAAAGAAGCACTTCAGGGTTTAAAAAGTGTTGAAACAGTCTCAAAAAAGATTGAAAATATAGCGACAAATTTTTCTGAAATTTTGAAATTGACAATTCCTAAAACTTCGGAGAACATCACCTATTTAAGCAAAGAAGTAAAGGTTTCTGGAAAAGTAGTTCGATTTTCAGAAAAAGTTTTTGAGATACCAATTACGGTTACCAATGCACCAAAAGATTATGAAGTTAAAATTTTTCCGGATGTAGCATCGGTTTTGTGTAAAGGACAGTTAGACAATTTAAAGAAATTAAACCCATCAGAATTCAGCATAGAAGCGAATTATAATCCAAGTCAGGATAAGGAAAAACAGACCTTGGAATTAAGCTTAAAAAGTTTTCCAACTAATATAAATACCCCAAAACTTATGATAAAGGAGGTACGCTATATTTTAAAAAGGAATTAATGGTCGTAGGTTTAACGGGTGGTATCGGTAGTGGTAAAAGCACAGTTGCTCAATTTTTTTCCGAATTGGGTGTTCCTGTTTATATTTCAGATGAGCAGGCTAAAATATTAATGAAAACTAAAACGCTAAAAAAGCAAATTATAGCGCTTTTAGGGGAAGAGGCTTATAATGGTGAAGAATTAAATAGAAAAAGTATCGCGGACAAGGTTTTTAATAATTCCGATTTACTGAGCCAATTAAATGCTATTGTTCATCCTGCTGTTAAAAATAATTTTATTGCTTGGCAAAAGAACCAAGATTATCCTTATGTAATTCAGGAAACAGCCATATTATTTGAGAACGGATCTGAGGTCAATTTTGATAAAATTATCTTAGTCACTGCTCCAGAGGAAATAAGAATAGATAGGATTACAAAAAGAGATACCATTGAGATGTCAAAAGTGCAAGAAAGAATGGCAAATCAATGGGCAGACGAGGAAAAAGCTAAAAAATCAGATTTTATCATAAACAATATAAATTTAACTTCAACATTACAAAAAGTTCATGAGATTCATAAAAAACTTCTTAAAATATCGTGTTAAAAAAATTAATTTTAACATTTGTGTTAAGGTTAGGTTAAACGCATCCACTACTAACTGTTAAATTTCTAATTTTACCTCAAAATGAATAAGTGTTTATTTATTCTATTAGTTGTTTTGATGAGTATTTCCTTAATCGGAATCATCTTTGTTCAAGGATATTGGATAAAACAATCTGTAGAAGATAAAGAAGAACAATTTTCAACGACGGCTACGGAAATTTTAAATACCGTTACCTCGAAAATTGAGAAAAGGGAGCTTGCGGATTACACCAATCAATTACTACTAATTAAAGATAGTATTGGCGGTCAAGCAAAGGCCCCAGATTTATTGAAGAATCTATTTTTTATAGAAAGAGATTTAACTTCTAATGAAATAACCTATTATTCACATGGTATTTTAGAGGAAAATTATAACGTACCCTCTACGTTCTTTGACAATAGCAGTATAGGTTCAAACAGAGATTCAACTTTGGTAAAGAATATCACGAGCATTCGTAATAAAGCAATTTTCAAAGAAGAATTTGGCTTAGATGGCAGGTCGTTATCCTTAACTCCAGTGCAAAAGCTTGAGAAAATTGGGGGATTAACCTCTATTGAAAAAGCTGCTTTTGAAGACGTTTTTAAGGAAAAAGCTAAAATACAGCCCATACATACCAGAATAAGCAAACAGGAAATCGAGTTGCTACTTGGTCAAGAACTAAAAAATAGGAATATTGATACCGAATATGAATACGGTATTTACAGCAAAGGATTGCCAACAAAAGTAAAATCTAGAAAGTTTAAGTTTTCTAAAAGTAAATTATATGCGTATCCAATTTTTAAAGATTCAGATGGGGAAAGTAATTTTAATTTATTGTTGACCTTCCCTTCGAAGAAAAAGTTTTTAATCAAGACGATTTTACCCATGGCCATCTTGTCTTTGTTATTTACTTTGGTAATTGTGGTAGCTTATACAAGCGCTATTTATCAATTAATTAGGCAGAAACAAATTTCAGAGATAAAATCAGACTTTATAAATAACATGACGCATGAGTTCAAAACGCCAATAGCTACTATTAATTTGGCAGTTGAGGCTATAAAGAACCCAAAAATAATTGACGACAAAGAAAAGGTACATCGGTACCTCGATATGATTAAGGAAGAAAATAAACGAATGCACGCTCAGGTTGAAAATGTATTGCGAATATCAAAGCTAGAAAAAAATCAGTTAGATATTACTAAAGACAGGGTGGATGTACATGATATTATTCAGGATGCCATGGCGCATGTGGAATTAATAGTTGCCGATAGAGGTGGTTATATAAATTTACATTTAGAGGCAGAAAATAGTGAAATTTTGGCCAGTGAGATGCACTTTACAAATGTGATTGTTAATATGCTGGATAATGCCATAAAATATTCACCAGAGGCTCCTAAAATTGATGTTTATACAGAAGTAGCCAATAACAATATCATCATAAAAATAAAAGATCAAGGAGCTGGAATGGGTAAAGCCGTTTTAAAGAAAGTTTTTGAAAAGTTTTACAGAGAGCATACAGGCAATATTCACAACGTAAAAGGACACGGTTTGGGCTTAGCTTATGTTAAAAAAATAGTTGAAGATCACCAGGGAGAAGTTTATGTTGAAAGTGAGAAAGGTAAAGGAAGTACTTTTTATGTAAAACTACCATTAATATAAAATAATAATTATGGAAACAGTAAATAAGAAAATTCTTTTAGTAGAGGATGATCCAAATTTTGGAATTGTTCTTAAAGATTATTTGTCTATGAACGACTTTGATGTTGTTTTAGCCAAAAATGGAATGGAAGGCTTTGAAAAATTTAAAAAGGATACCTATGATATTTGTATCTTAGATGTAATGATGCCTTACAAAGATGGCTTTACTTTAGCCAAGGAAATAAGAGAAAAAAACGAGAACGTTCCGATTGTTTTTTTAACGGCTAAAACCCTGAAAGAAGATGTTTTAAAAGGATATAAGGCTGGCGCAGATGACTACCTTAACAAACCTTTTGATTCAGAGGTTTTGCTGATGAAACTTAAAGCAATATTGCAAAGGAAAGCATCGGGTACTTTGGCAGATAGTCGTAAGTTTGAATTTACTATAGGTAATTTTCAATTGAACTCTAAATTGCGTTTTTTAAAGTATAAAGAGGATGAGCCTATAAAATTATCACCAAAAGAGAATGAGCTTTTACGCTTATTGGCTTTGCATGAAAATGATTTAATGCCAAGAGAATTGGCTTTAACTAAAATTTGGCGCGATGATAATTATTTTACCTCTAGAAGTATGGATGTTTATATAGCCAAACTTAGAAAATATTTAAAAGTTGACGATACCGTTGAAATTTTGAATATTCACGGAGAAGGATTCAGACTTGTCGTTAAAACTAATGATTAAGTGTAAATAGTAAAAAATTCACTTTAAGTATACTAAAAGTCATTCGTATTTCCGAATGGCTTTTTTTATACGAATAGATTAATGATGCAAACACTAATAAAACCTGTTACGGCTAAAATGGTAGTCATTAAAGTCCAAGAGCCAAAAGTCTGTTTTTCAGTGATTCTTAAATACTGACCCACCAACCAAAACCCACTATCGTTCACATGCGAAAAAATGCTGGCACCAGAGGCAATAGCAATTACTAAGCAAGCCAATTGGGCATCCCCATAATTTGTGTTGACTAGTAAAGGCGCAACTAAACCAGCAGCGGTGATCATTGCGACGGTGGAAGAGCCTTGAATAATACGCACAATTGCAGCACTAACAAAGGCAAAGGCCAAAACGGGAAAACCAACGTTTGTTAATGATGTTGCTAATAATTCGCCTGCACCCGTGTTGGTTAAAACTTGTTTAAAAACACCACCAGCACCTGTTAATAATATAATAGTGCCAGCTGGTTCTAAGGATTTACTTGTAATTTTAAATAATGTTTCTTTACTAACCTTTCTTTTTATTCCGAAAAAATACCATGCTAATAGATTAGCAATAATCAGTGCTGTAAACGGATGTCCAATTAGTTCAATAAAATTAATCAGCCATGGTGGCATAGCAGCAAATAATCCGCTGGTGATAAATGTACTAAGGAGAATTAAAAAAATAGGAACACTAATAATCCATAACGTTATGCCAATATTGGGTAAAATAACAGAAGTGTTTTCTATAATTTCTTCGGGAGCATCAATATGAATTTTATTGGCAATATACTTCCCAAAAACCAATCCACTTACTAAGGCTGTTGGAATACCTGCTAAAAAACCGATTAAAATTACCCATCCTAATTTGGCACCTATAATTTCTGCCACCGCAATAGGTCCCGGAGTTGGCGGTATAAAGGCATGGGTTATGGCTAAACCAGCTAATAGCGGAATAGCATACAATAAAAGTGATTTTTTTGTTTTACGCTGTAAAGCATAAATCATGGGTACAAGAATGATAAAAGCGACGTCAAAAAATACAGGAATAGCAATTAAAAAGCCTGATACCACCATTGCTAAAGGAGCATTTTTTAAACCAAATTTGGTGATCATAAAATTAGCAATGGTTTTGGCTCCACCCGAGTATTCTAAAATAGCTCCAAACATAGCACCCAAACCAACCACCGTTGCCACAAAGCCTAAGGTACTGCCCATACCATCTTTTATGGTATCAATAATTTCTTTAGCATTTAAGCCTGCCAATAAGCCAACGGAAATACTCCCAATTAGTAAGGCTATAAAAGCATTTATTTTAAGCTTTAGAATTAAAAATAATAAGATGGCAATACCAATGGCGACAGCTAATAACAATTGAGTTTCCACTAAAAAATATGATTTTTAATTTGAGCAAGAATTTCTTCTGGAGTGCATTCAATATTTAAGTTGATTACAGCTTCAGACGCATCAGGGATTTCTAAGATCTTAAATTGTGATTTTAACAAGTTCTGGGGCATAAAGTGTTCTTTTCTATCTCCCATTCTTTCTGAAATTAGAATAAAAGAACCTTGTAAAAACAAAAAATAGTAAAATTCTAAATGTTCTTTTAAGATCATTCTATATTTTTTTTTAAGCGCAGAGCAGGCAATAACACATCCATTTTCCTTGTTTTTATTGGCAATGTCATTTAGTTTCAACAACCAATCAAGCCTGTCGGTATCATTCAATGGCTTTCCAGAAGTCATTTTTTCGACATTAGTTTGTGGATGGTAATCGTCGCCATCAAAAAAGGGAATATTGAATTCTTTGGCTACTAAGTTCCCAATCGTAGTTTTGCCTGTTCCAGAAACACCCATCACAAAAAATACAAAACCGGAATTATTATTCATTTTTATTATTTTCTATTTTTTCTAAAATTAGGGGAATGGCTGTATTATGCTGCACCCAAACAGTGCTATCATTTTTTCTAAACCAAGTCAATTGTCGTTTTGCAAATCTCCGTGTGTTTTTTTTTATTTCAGAAATCGCAAATTCTAAAGTCCATTTGTCTTCAAAATACATAAACAATTCCTTATAACCAACAGTTTGCAAAGCATTTAAATGCCTGTAGGGTAGTAGTGTTTTTACTTCTTCTAATAAGCCTTCGTTCATCATTGCATCTACTCTTTGGTTGATTTTCTCATAAATGAGTTGACGGTCAGCATCGATCCCTACTGTCACTATTTCAAAAGGTCTTTTTGATCTTCTTTTGTCTAAAAATGAAGAATATGGCTTTCCTGTTCCGATGCAAATTTCTAAGGCCCTAATCAGTCGATGTGGATTTTGACCATCTACTTTTTCATAATAGCTAGGGTCTGCTAGTTTTAATTCTTCTTGAAGCGCAATAATGCCTTCATTTTCTAACTTTTGATTTAGGTTGATGCGTATATCAGGATTTACTTCAGGAAAATTATCTAGTCCTTTAGTAACGGCATCTATGTAAAGTCCGCTTCCGCCAACCATTATAACAACTTCATTTTTTTGAAACAACTTTTCTAACAAGGTTATGGCATCACGTTCAAAATCCCCAACGGAATAAGGCTCTAAAATGCTTTTATGTTGAATGAAATAATGTGGAACATCGGATAATTCTGCTTGAGAAGGTACAGCAGTACCTAGCTTCATTTCTTGAAAAAACTGCCTTGAATCCGCGGAAATAATCTCTGTTCGATACTTTTTGGCTAAGGCAATGGCTAATTTAGTCTTGCCAATTGCCGTGGGACCAACAACCGAAATAAGCCTTTTTGCCATTATAATTTACTTCCACAATTATAACAATGGGTGGCATCATCCCGATGACCCTCTTTAGCACAACTACCACAAGCCTGTGTGTTTACATGAACATAAGTGCCTTCTTTTGCGCCCAAACTACTTCCTTTTGATTGTTTTCCGAATTCTACAGTCACGATGCCGGTTGGTACCGCAATTACGCCGTACCCCACCAACATAATGATCATCGCAATAAACTGACCTTGAGGTGTTATAGGAGCAATATCGCCATACCCGACAGTCGTTAAAGTAACAATGGTCCAATAAACACTTGTTGGAATACTTGTAAAACCAGCCTCTTCGCCTTCTACCAAGTACATTAAAGTACCTAAAATTATCGAAACGATAGTTACGGCAAAAAGGAAAACTATTATTTTTGCCCTGCTCGCTTTTAAGGCATTTTTTAATTGAGAGGCTTCTCCTAAAAAACGCACTAGTTTTAAAATTCTAAAAATACGCAATAATCTAAATGCTCTTAATGCTAATAATACCTGCGATCCTGCAAGAATATAGGTGAGGTATAGGGGAATGGTAGAAAGAAAATCTATAATTCCATAAAAGCTAAAAATATATTTTGAAGGTTTTTTAATACTGATAATTCTAGCAATGTATTCAATGCTAAAAAAAATAGTGATGATCCACTCAAGCGTTAATAAAATACCATGATATTTTTCATCTATTCCTTTAATACTTTCCAGCATCACGAGAATAACACTTATGATGATTAAAATAATTAAAATTATATCAAACCATTTCCCCATTGGAGTATCGGCTTCATAAATAATTTCATGAACTTTATTTTTCCAATTTTTTGATGATTTTTCTGTTTCCAAGCTTTAGCCGTTTAGATCAAGTATATTTTTAACCTTTCTTTTTCTAAGGTATGTTTCTATGATATGATTGGTGTTTGCGTTCCCATCCATAGGAGTAATAATGGTTTCTAAAATTTTAGAATTGTTAATTTGATAGTTTAATTCACAAAATCCTATCCCTTTAAAGATACCATTTTTAATCAAAATAACACTTTTTTCGCCTAAAACTCGTCCTTTATCCACGATTACGATGCTTTTATAATTAAGGCTATATTTGGCTATGGCTTTTTGTACGCGTTGATTGTAGGTTTCTGGATTTTCTTTTTGAATGCAAGCTCCTAAGCAGGTGCCTTCTTCATATTTTGAGCAATTCGCTTTAGCTTGTGAGAGTCCGTTTAACTTATTGCACAAATTGAACTCTGCTTGTAAGCCATGCAAAAAGTTTTCTGCTGCCACTAAACTATTAAAAGTGCTTAGCCTTAAATGAATGCTATTATTTAATTTTTCAGCCTTTAGCTGCAAATATCCCTGTTCATTTGGTATCGCATAAACCCCAACTGAAAATAATTTTCTTTTATAATAGGTATTGTATTTAGGTCTATGTCTGATCAACTCTTCATTTTCTTTTAAAAGTGCAATGAGTTCGTTCCCTGTTTTTTCAAAAGTAACATTTTTAGTTTCTTTCTGAATTTTACGAGCGCTATTCCCGCTATTGGTGAAATATTGATTGACTCTTTTTTTGATGTTACTACTTTTATTCAGTAAAATAATTTCAGCATCTTTATTGTGCATATAGAAAACACCTACTTCTGATGGTAATTCTTCTACAATATCTAACTGCCTAGGAGAAAGTTCGCCCAGCGTTTCAGCTTTTATAACTTTTTTGATGATGGTTTTATCTAGGTCTTTTGAAAGTAATAGCTTGAATAATTTTAAGGTAGCCAACGCATCTCCATTGGCCCTATGCCGATCACTTACTGGAATGCCTAATGAGCGCACCAATTTACCCAAACTGTAAGATTCTGCCTCAGGTAGCAATTTTTGAGCGAGTTCAACGGTACAAATTGTTTTACGCTCGTAATTATAGCCAAGTCGTCTGAATTCGGTTCTTAAAATGCGATAATCGAACTGAGCATTATGGGCAATTAATACGGTGTCTTCCGTAATCTCGATGATGCGTTTGGCAACCTCATAAAACTTAGGCGCGGTAGTCAACATTTTGTTGCTAATGCCAGTAAGGTTCACCACAAAAGGTTGAATTTCTTTTTCAGGATTTACCAAACTAATAAACTGATCGACTATTTCAAGACCATCAAATTTATAAATGGCTATTTCGGTAATACCCTCTTCATTGTATTTTCCTCCTGTGGTTTCAATATCTAATACAGTGTACATCAAATTTATTCGGAATTCTGTGATCTGTTTTAAGACAGATAGGTTTAATAATTTTGGCAAAGATACCTTTTAGCTTATAAGGAATCTACTCAGAACTAATTTTTATCTACTCCCAAAAATACTACTGCCAATCCTAACCATAGTACTGCCTTCTTCTATAGCGATTTTGTAATCCCCACTCATTCCCATCGATAAAATTGTTAGTGTAGAAAGTTTCATTTTAGCAACATCAAAAAGCGATTTTAAAAATTGAAATTCGCTACGCACCTGAGCCTCATTATTTGTAAAAGTGGCCATTCCCATCAATCCTACTACCTTTATATGCCTCAAATTTTTAAAATCAGCACTACTCAAAACCTCTAAGAGTTCAGCTTCGTCTAATCCAAATTTACTGTCTTCTTTGGCGATATGTATTTGTAATAAACAGGGAATTACTCGATCGAATTTTTCAGCTTGTTTGTTGATTTCTTTTAGCAATTTTAAACTATCGACACCATGAATTAGGCTAACATATTCCGCCATGTATTTTACCTTATTGGTTTGTACGTGACCAATCATGTGCCATTGCATATCTTTAGGTAAATCTTCCCATTTCTGGGTCATTTCTTGCACTTTATTTTCTCCAAATATACGCTGACCAGCTTCATAGGCTTGTAACAAATCAGCATTCGGTTTCGTTTTTGAAACAGCAACTAGGGTTACCTTTTCGGGGATGGTTGCTTTAATTTTATTTAAATTGTCTTTTATGGACATGTTTTTTAGATTGTTAGATAATTAGATTCTTAAATTTTTAGGTGGTGTTTTAATCGAGTTAGTGGGCTAGTGGGTTTATGGTTTGTTTTGATAGTGAATTAGTTGTTTAGTGAGTTAGTTCAATTTATATTTTAGCCTTTATTTGTTCGCTTAATTCGATAGATTTTTTGAAACAGGGAAATTTGGATTTACACAGCTAAAGTCTTCTTTTTTATGAGAATAAAATTTTCTAGGTCGTAAGAGTTTTTTTATTATTCTTTATTTAAAATAATTAGAACTTATCTCTAGAATTTTAATATTATTCTGATTCATAACGAGTATGGTACCTTTAATATCGTCGGAATTAAGTTTTAAAGTGTAGATTCCTCTAAATTCAAAAACCTATACCTAAATGATCTAAAAATTATTTGGCCCACTATTTTCATTGGTACTCGTAAATCACTTCAATTTTTTTTGGATAAACTCAACCCGAAACTTTAGACCTTCAACCAAAAAAAAAAATTTCCCAAAACCCAAGCACCCAAAACCCATCACCCAGAATCCAAAATCACCTCACAATTCCATTCGGAAAAACGACAGGACTTTCAAATCCGTTTTTGCCGACGGCTGAAACACCGAAAAAATAATTGTCAATTACAACTCCTTCCAAGGTAAAAGTGCTTACATCCCCTACGAATCTGCTATAATCCCAAGTAGGTGACGTGGTATCTCTCCAGTAAATTTTATAACCAATGGCACCATCTACTTTCGACCATTCAAATTTTGCGGAAGGTTCAACAATACCGCCTATTTTCACTTCTTTTGGAGCTGGGGGAGCCCAAGCAATCGACGCTAAATTTATGGCATTTACGGCGGTTAATTTTTTTGCGTACTCAAAATTTACATGTTCTAAAACATCGCCATAAGCAATGCTGTTTTGTGTTCTAATATCTTGATGTTGTTGGGTATAGTTTTCATGCGTTTCCATAATGCGTATTCCTGCAAAACCAGCATCATTAAAAGGACGATGGTGTCCGCCACGACCAAACCGGTCTAAGCGATATATCATCATTGGGTTCATTTCTGGCATATAAGTCTTTACGGTTTTATGCACATAGCGGGCTAATTGCCTTGAAATACCATCTACTTCGCCACCATAAAACCTGCGCATTTGTCGTTCTTTATCCGTTTCTGTAGCAGGAACAGGTTCAGAAAAAATTCTGAAATCACGATTGCTGATTACGCCGTTTACACCTTTGATATTGCCAATCATATCATTATTTAAAATTCCGATAATGTCCCAGCCTTTTTCTTTGGCATATTTTGCTAAGCCCCCTCCGCCGAAAAGGCCTTGTTCTTCTCCTGAAAGACCCACGTAAATAATACTATTTTCAAACTGGTATTTTGATATAACACGTGCCGCCTCAATGGTGCCTGCCATACCGCTAGCGTTATCATTAGCGCCGGGAGCATCAGTAGTAAAATCCATTGTATCGCTAGCCCTGGAATCAATATCACCGCTCATGATAATATATCGGTTTGGGTATTTTGTGCCTTTTTGAATGGCAACCACATTAACCACCCAAGCATCTTTTGGAATGCGAGAACCCATATCGGTAGTTACCAAATCTTTTTGATAAAAAATATTCAAACAATTTTTGCAATCTTTAGATATTTGTTCGAATTCTGATTTTATCCAACGGCGAGCAGCCCCTATTCCACGTGTGTTAGAAACGGTGTCACTAAACGTATTTCTTGTGCCAAATTCTGTGAGTTTGGTTACATCTTTTTGAATCCGATCAGCAGAAACGGCATCAATTATTGCATAAATACGATCATCGGTTTGTGCTAAAACTACCGATGTAGTGAATAAAACGAATACAAATAATAATTTTTTCATAGAATTTTTAGATTTTAATAGCGATTTTTAGCTTTATTTTTTTTCTTTTAGATGATATATACCGCATAAAGGACCTATGGATAAAAATAGAAAAATTAAAGTTGAATTTAACCGTAATGACAAAAAAGATAATAACTCGATACTAACAATGCTCAAAGCAAAACCGATACAGGTAACTATGGTTAATCCTGTTCCTTTTAGTTCTAGTGGCACTGCTTTGGCTACTAAAGTTGAAAATTGAGGAGAATCCGCTGCAACAGCCATGCCCCAAAAGCACCAAGATATTAAAAATAAGCCTGATGGTGCTAAAAACAGCAAAGGTGATAAAATACAAAAGCCACCAGAAATAAGTAAAGAAAAGAGTGCCACTTTTCTACTACCAAAATTTACCGAAAAGAAGCCGCCTAAAACGCAGGCCAAAGCGCCAAAGCTGATGGTAAGAAATGTCCAAAACGGAATTGAAAACGCAGTGTTGTTGATGACATTAATGGTTTTGATGGCCAATGGCGTAAAAGCCCAGAACGCATACAATTCCCACATGTGACCAAAATATCCGAAAGCTGCTTTTCTAAAACTAACGATTTTGAAAAGCGATAAACCAGCTTTTAATTTTAGTTGTTTGCTTGGTTTTCTTAAGGGGCCATCGGGAACAAAGAAAACAATTAAAAATCCGCCGAGAATCGCTAAAATCGAAGTTATTTTAATGATGAGTGTATAATTGGTGCTTAAATTTATTGCCTTCAACAAAAAGGGGAAGGCTGTGCCTAAGACTAAAGCGCCTACTAAAAACCCCAAAACTTTGCCTAAAGCATTATCGTAGTAATCTGCGGCAATCTTCATTCCGACAGGATATATTCCCGCTAAAAAAAATCCTGTTCCAAAACGGGCAAGAATTACGATTTCTTTTGTTAATTTTTCGACCAATAGACTTGTGTTGCATAATGCTGCGAGCATCGCACAAATAAAAAATACTTTTGAGGGCGAAAAACGATCAGCTATTAATAAAACAGCAAAAAGCAAAGTACCAATAATAAATCCAAATTGAACCGAAGACAACATGTAACCCATTTCACTAAATTCCAAACCAATTTTAAGTGATATCTCATCAATAACGGCGTTGCCAGCGAACCAAAGTGAAGTACAGGCGAATTGAACGATAATAAGTAGGGGAAGTATTTGCGGTTTTGGGTTCAAGCTTGTTTGGGAATTTGAAATAATTGGTAATTTACCAATTAATTTTCATTTAAGACATTTCATTTTCAACTTTCAACTTTCAATTATTTAAACCTGAAACCTGAACCTTTTTAAACTTGAAAACCTTTCTTTTTTTGTTGGGTTTGGGAAAGGTTTACTACTCCACAAAACCTTTCAATAATTTACGCACCTCATTGGTTCCATCTACATAGTATTTAGCCTGAGTTTTTTGATGTCCCACTTTTACCGTTACGGCACTTTCAGGTAGTTCTTGGAACATAAATTCATCAGTCCAATCATCACCAATGGCAAAAATAAAGTCGTAATCAGCCTCACTAAAAACCCGCATGGCTGCACGCCCTTTATTCACATTACTACTTTTAATTTCCATCACTTTATTGCCATTAAGTACGCTCAAATCGTCATTTGCAATTAAACTTGTTAGAACAGTGTTAAGTTCTGAGGCTCTTTTTTGTCCAAAATCAGGATCTGTTTTACGATAATGCCAAGCCAAAGAATAGTTTTTTTCTTCGATAAAACTGCCAGGAGTTCTATCGACAAATGATTCTAAGACAGGCATAATTTTTTCCATCCAATCTTTTTTTACATTTTCTAACATAGAAAATTCGGTTCCATTTTTAGAAATCCATACGCCATGTTCTACGATCATATTATATTTTTTATGCAGAAACCATTTGGTAAAGGTTTCTTTATCTCTACCGCTAATCAAAAACATATCTGTATTTTCTTGGGCAGAAATTTTATCTAAAAGCGTATATAATTCTTCGTCTGGACTCGCTTTTTGAGGGTCGTTATGAAAATTAGCTAAGGTGCCATCATAATCGATAAAAAGCAGTCTTCTTTTAGCTTTTTTGTAATCTTTAAGGACGGAATTCATCAATGGGGCAGATAGCTTTTTAGAAACAAAAGCATGGCTTTTTTCTTTTTGATTTTTTAAAGAAGTCATAAAATCATTTGCCCATTTCTCCACATTATAGCGTGCTAATCTTTTTTGTAAAATATCATTACGCTCTTTTTGTTCCTCAACAGGCATATGAATAGCTTGATGAATGGCATCGGCAATCTGCTCGAAATTATTGGGGTTAATTAGTAATGATTCATTCATTTCATTAGCAGATCCTGCCATTTCACTCAATATTAAAACCCCAGTTTTATCGGTTCTTGTTGCAATATATTCTTTGGCCACCAAATTCATCCCATCACGAATTGGCGTTAGCCAAGCAATATCTGATGAAGTATATAAATCGATTAAATTTTCAAAGGGCATCGAGCGGTAAAAATACCATATTGGTGTCCAGCTTACCGTTGAAAATTCGCCATTAATTCTTCCTACCAGTTCATCAACTTCTCGTTTAAGCAATTGGTATTGAGGTACGTTGCTGCGTGAAGGAACCGCTAAAATAATTAACCGAACTTTTTCTTTATATTGCGGATACTTATTTAAAAAATACTCAAAAGCATTGAGTCGTTTTGCAATGCCTTTGGAGTAATCTAAGCGATCAATAGATAGTAAAAATTTAGCATCGGGGGTAGATTCTTTATGGGTATTTAAGCGTTGCTGCAATTCGGACTGCTGGTCTGCGGATTTCTGGTGGTGTTCTTTCGCCGCATCACTAAATTTTTTATAGTCGATTCCCATCGGAAAAGAATCTACTTTGATAATTCTATCTTCCAAATAAATATCATTAAAACTAACTTCCAAGCCCAATAAACGCTTTACAGAACTTAAAAAGTGTCGTTCATAGTCATAGGTATGAAAACCTACTAAATCGGCACCCAACAAGCCTTTTAAAATTTCAGTTCGCCAAGGCAGTGTTCTAAATATTTCATAAGAAGGAAAAGGAATATGCAAAAAGAAACCAATAGAAATATCTGGCAATTTTTCTTTCACCATTTGTGGCACCAACATTAATTGATAATCATGTACCCAAATAATGTCATCTTCATTTGCTTTCGCAACAATAGCATCGGCAAATTTCTGATTTACTTTTTGATACGTCTGCCAACTATCAAGTTCAAATTCTGAATATTCTAAAAAATAGTGGAATAGTGGCCAGATGGTTCGATTGCTAAATCCGTAATAAAAACCTTCTACATCATCATGGGTTAAATTTACTTTTGACGAGCCGTGTTTGGCTAGGGCTTTATCAATTTCTCCCGACATTCCCTCAGGAATTTCTTCATCAGTTAACCCACTCCAACCAATCCAAAGACTGTCGCCGCCTTGATGAACAGATTTCATTCCTGTAGCCAAACCACCCACACTCGGAATCGCAATAATACTTTTATTATCAATTTGTAATTGTACAGGTAGTCTGTTTGAGATTATGATAGTTTTGCCCATTAGTAATCGTTTTTGTGGTGTTTTTTATTTTTATTTTTCTAAATTTCGGGAAAAAGATGGGTATAAACAATAATTACGCTCATTTGTGTTAATGATTTGTCGATATGAAACCATCATTACCAAGTTTTAGAGATTTCTTTATAGAAAAAACTTTTAAAATTGGAATGAGGTTCATGGGTCTTATAATTAGACTTCACATATTTCAATTTTCAATCGATTTAAAAATCAAACAAAAAAAAATTTAAAGCTATGGATAATTTAGATTACGGAATAATTGGGAATTGTAAAAGTGCGGCGTTGGTGGCTAAAAATGGCTCAATCGATTGGTGCTGCCTGCCAGAATTTGATTCTCCATCAATTTTTGCCAAATTATTAGATGATGAAATAGGAGGAAGCTTTGGTTTTGAAGTAGATAATTCTTATAAAATTAAACAATCTTATGACTCAGAAACAGCCATTTTAATCACCACTTTTACCAGCGGCGAAAATAGTTTTGAACTTCACGATTTTATGCCAAGATATTTTAAAAATGATGGGGCTTATTTTGCACCGCCTGAAATAGTTAGATTTTTAAAATTAATCTCTGGTAAACCTAGTTTTAAAGTGATTTATGAACCTAAACTAGAATATGCACAAGGAAAAACGACTTCTTTTATTAAGAAAGATTTTATTGCTAGCCTTACCCATGAAGTAAAGTTTGATACCGTTTTTTTATATACTTCATTTGATAAAGAAAGTGTTGTAGAAGGAAAAGAAATGGTCCTTACCGAAAACGGATTTTTTCTTTTATCCTACAACGAAAAGATATTTTTACCTACGACTAAAAGTGTATTTTTAGATTTAGAACGAACCCGAATTTATTGGTTAGATTGGTCGCAACAAACCCCAACTTATAAAAAGTTCGACAAAGAAATAAAACGAAGTGCCATTACCCTAAAATTGTTGAGTTATGACAAAACAGGTGCGGTATTAGCTGCTGCCACTACCTCTTTGCCTGAAACAATCGGCGAGGTGCGCAATTGGGATTATCGTTTTTGTTGGATACGTGATGCCTCAATGGTTATAAAAGTAGTTTCAGAATTGGGGCATAAAAACATTGCTAAAAGATACCTGCAATTTATCATCGATTTGATTCCTGATAAGGATGAAAAGCTTCAAATTATGTACGGAATTAATCGTGAAAAGAAGTTAACCGAAGAAACGCTAGACCATTTGAGCGGTTACAAAGGCTCAAAACCTGTTCGAGTAGGTAATGCCGCTTATGAACAAGTTCAGAATGATATTTATGGTATCTTAATGGATGTTATTTATGAATTGATTAAACAGTTTAGTATCGATATTCAGAATGGTGAAGAGCTTTGGGGCATCACCAAAGGTATTGTTTGGATTGTAGAAAAACATTGGCAAGAAGCGGATAAAGGTATTTGGGAGTTTCGATCTGAAGACAAGCATTTTACTTTCTCAAAAGTATTATGCTGGACCGCCATTGATCGTGCCATCAAAGTAGCCGAAATGCTCAACAAACAACATAAAATCGAAAAGTGGAAACCTTTAGAAGCGAAAATTCGTAAAAATATTATGGATAAGGCCTGGAACGAAAAAAAGCAGGCATTTACTCAAAGCTATGGTTCTGAACACATGGATGCTTCCGTTTTATTGATGGAGTCTTATGGTTTTATTGATGCTAAAAATCCAAAATATGTAAGTACCGTATTGGCTGTGGAAAAAGATTTATGTAATGATGGTTTACTCTATCGATACAAAAATGAAGACGATTTTGGAGAGCCTTCTTCCTCGTTTACAATTTGCACTTTTTGGTTTATCAATAGTTTATTTAAAATTGGAGAAGAAGAAAAAGCATTAAAGCAGTTTGAGCAATTGTTAAGTTACAGTAATCATTTAGGTTTATTCAGTGAAGATATCGATTTTAAAACCAAACGTTTGTTGGGTAATTTTCCACAGGCTTATTCGCACTTGGCATTAATAGAATGCGCCATTAATTTTTCTAAAAAAGCATCAGATGAACATATTTTAGAGTCTATGGGACATTAGCGGTGGGTATCATGTTAATTTCTGCTTTGGAGGCTTGCCTTGCGTTTAATTTAGAAACTTTCCCTTTAAAAGGCTTGTGCTAAGTTCAGTTTATGAATTTCAACTTTGAATTGGAAAAGGGATTAGTTCTTTAGCGATCTCCTTAATTTTCTCTAATAATTCTTTAAAATGCGCCACGGTGGTAAACGGATTCATGATGGTGGTGCGCATATAAAAAATTCCCCTTAACGTAGTTTGTACAACATAAAATTCGCCATTTGCTAAAAGGTTTTGGCGGATTTTTGAATTTAACTGGTTAGATTGATCTTTATCAAAACCTGGCGCTAAAAACCGAAAGCAAACAATATTCGAATTGGGTTTAACTGCTAGCTCAAACTGCGCATCAAGGGTGATAATTTCTGCAAATGCTCTTCCTAAATCATACAAATTAGTTACGTATTCATCAAAAACACCTTCACCATAAGTTTTAAAAAGGGTAAACCAATGTAAACTCATCATGGTTTTCGTACATTCAAAAGTGCGTTTGGCTAAATTATACCAATCTTCTCCCTCGGATTCTCCTAGTAAATAATCTGCTTTTTGACTAAAAGTAGCATAGGAATGTACCCCGTCCTTAAATAAAAGTGCCGTTGTTATGGCAGGCATCATCATCATTTTATGCCCGTCTATGACCACAGAATCAGCTTTTTCAATTCCATTTAAAGTACTTTTATATTTCTGCGAAAATACTCCGGCACCGCCGTGAGCTCCATCTACATGGAACCATAAATGGTGTTTTTTACTAAAAGAGGCAATAGCCTCCAAATCATCAAAAATCCCCGTTGCGGTTGAAGGGGCACTGCCAATAATGGCAAAAATGGTAATTCCAGACGATTTTGCTTTTTCAAAAGCCTCATCTAAAAGCGAAGTATTCATTTTAAAATCTTGGGTAGTCGGAATTTTTATTATTCCCTTTTCTCCCAATCCCATAATTCTTGCAGCTCGGTCAACGCAATAATGCGCTTCTTCACTCACCATAATTCCTAAAGATGCGGAGTGTCCTTCTGTCCAAATATCGTCGGCTATTTTAGCTTTTCGAGCGGCTAACAAGGCAGTCAGATTGGCTAAAGTACCTCCCGAGGTTAAAAATCCTCTTGAATCTTCCCCATAACCTATGTTTCGACATAATTTATCTGTAATGATGCGTTCCATAGCCGTTGGAGCCATCCCCATTTCATAAACCGCCATTCCGTTATTCAATAAAGCACTAAACATTCCAGAAAGCGCCGTAATAGGAGCAGGAGCAGTTACTTGATGTCCAATATATTTAGGGTGATGAACGTGTATAGTATGTTTTAGAATTTCAGTAAATAAGTGCTCTTCTTTACCATTTTGTAAAAAATCGCTCCAAAATTTATGTTCCTCTGAGGGAAGTTTCCAATCGATTACTTTTTCTGAATTCGCAGTAATAGATTGCGCCAAATGATTAGCCAATTCATCAACAAGTTGGTACCCACGTTTTCGAAATTCTTCTGGAGAATAGGCTTTTTCTAATAGGGATTTATTCATGTATTAAAAGTATTATCTTACGACTTCTAAACAAAATAAAAGAACAAAAAAAACCGCTCCAAATAGAGCGGCTTTTCAACTTTAAAAAATATAGTTGGAGTTAGTCAAATGTATAACCATTATCCGCAGCTACTTTATCCGCAATTTGGGTGCGTAAAGCTACTACATTTGGGTTATTGGTGTATTTTGTGAATCGTTTTAATCCCATTAACATCATCCTTTGTTCGTCGCCTTCAGCAAATGAAATAATCGCTTCTTTTCCTTTTTGAATTACGGTTTCGGTAGCACTGTATAAATATAATTTAGACATGGCTATTTGAGTAGCTTGTACTGCTTCACCAAAACGATTTACATTTTTCTCTGTTCTCAAAATGGTAGATTCTGCCATATATACTTCTATCAGAATATCAGAGGCGGCTAACATGAGCTGCTGATGATTTTCTAATTCAGCACCATATTTTTGAACTGCCGAACCAGCAACCATTAAAAATACCTTCTTTAGTCTTTTAACCAAGTCTTTTTCTTCCGCAAACAATTCAGAGAAATCGGGAGTATCAAAAGATGGGATTCCCATTAACTCTTCGCCAACTTTGGTGGCAGGACCTAAAAGATCAACATGACCTTTCATGGCTTTTTTAACCAGCATTCCAACCGCTAGCATCCGGTTGATTTCGTTAGTACCTTCGTAAATTCTAGCTATACGCGCATCTCTCCAAGCAGATTCCATCGGTGTATCAGCACTAAAGCCCATACCACCGAATATCTGAATTCCTTCATCCGTACAAGTTTGTACATCTTCGGATACCGCTACTTTAAGAATAGAACATTCAATCGCATATTCTTCCACCCCTTTTAGTTCTGCTTCTTGGTGTGTATTGCCCTCTGCTTCACGTAAAGCGATTCTATCCTCAATATTTTTTGCCGCTCTATAACTTGCAGACTCATCGGCATAGCAATTGGTAGCCATATTTGCAATTTTGGCTTTAATTGCGCCAAAATTCATAATGGGCGTGTTGAATTGTATTCTTTCGTTGGCATATTTGGTTGCTTCGCCAATAACTCTGCGTTGTGCATCTAAACACGCAGCTGCTAATTTAATTCTCCCCACGTTTAGCGCATTCATAGCAATTTTAAATCCGTTGCCGCGCTCAGAAAGCATATTTTCTAAGGGCACCTTAGTTTCATTAAAGAAAACTTGACGCGTTGAAGAAGAATGGATGCCCAATTTTTTTTCTTCCTCGCCCATTGAGATTCCATTACTGGGATCATTTTCTACAATAAATCCAGTAATATTTTTATCATCTTCGATACGGGCAAAAACGATGAACATGCTACAAAACCCTGCGTTTGAAATCCACATTTTTTGTCCTGTAATGCTATAATGTTTTACATCAGCCGATAAAACCGCTTTTGTTTTACCCGAATTGGCATCAGAACCAGCGCCAGGTTCAGTTAAACAATAGGCGCCAAACCATTCGCCAGAAGCTAGCTTTGGAACATATTTTTGTTTTTGCGCTTCGCTACCATATAAGGTAATTGGTAAAGTGCCAATACCTGTATGTGCCCCAAAAGCCGTACTAAAACTACCAGTAGCTCCCGAGATATAATCGCAAACTAGCATCGTAGAAACAAAGCCCATACCCAAACCGCCATACGATTCTGGAACTGCAACACTCAATAAACCGAGTTCCCCTGCTTTACGCATACATTCTTCGGTAAACTTGTAATCTTTTTTTTCAAAACGTTCCCATTGTGACCAAAGTTCTCTGTCCACAAATTCTTTGGTGCTTTCACGCATCATTTTTTGCTCGTCGGATAAATCCTCCAGCGTAAAAACGTCTTCGCAGTTTGTTTCTTTTACAAGGAACTGACCTCCTCTTAGTAATTTGTCTTTTTGTAGGGTTTCTGTACTCATTTTTTTAAAGTTTGAATAGAGAAAATAGAATAGAGAGAAAAGATTTTTTTAATCTAGTCCATTTTGAAAGGCCATGGTCATGCGTTGCCATTCTCCTATTTTATTTTCTATTGTTGTTAATGTATTTTTATCGATATATTTTCTGTGGTATGCTACTAATAATTGTGTGCCTAATTCGAAAGAAGATCCAAGAGCGTAATCTATAAAATTTTTAAAACTTTTGTTTGATCTTGCAGAACCTTCTGCAATGTTACTAGGTAAAGAAACAGAACATCTACTCATTTGAGAACTTAGATTATATCTTTCATCATTGGGAAAGTATAATAAAATATCAAAAATGTCATTGGTAATTTCCAATCCAAGTTGCCAAATTTTTAGATTCTTATAATTATGCCTAATTGCCATTCGTACAATTTCTCTTCTCTCTTTTCTTTTCTCTCTGTTCTCTGTTCTCTTCTTTTGTGTTTTTTTAATTCCCCTTTTGGGGGTTAGGGGGCTTTTAGCTTAGAAACTCAAAAATCCCTGCTGCTCCTTGTCCGGTACCTACGCACATGGTAACCATGCCGTATTTGCCTTTCATGTTTCTTTTTCGCATCTCATCAAATAATTGTACCGATAATTTAGCTCCTGTGCAACCTAAAGGGTGACCTAACGCAATGGCTCCGCCATTTACGTTGATAATATCAGGATTAAGATTCAGCTCTCGAATTACAGCAAGAGATTGCGAAGCAAAAGCTTCGTTAAGTTCTATTAACTCAATATCTACCTGTTTTAATCCAGCTTGTTTTAAGGCTTTTGGAATTGCTTTTACAGGACCTATACCCATAATTCTAGGTTCTACGCCTGCCGCAGCATAATTAACCAAACGGGCAATGGGTTCTAAATTCAATTCTTTTACCATGTCTTCGCTCATTATCATTACAAAAGCAGCGCCATCGCTCATTTGTGATGAATTACCGGCAGTTACGCTTCCGCCTGCTGCAAAAACAGGGCGTAAGCTCGCTAATGCCGCTAAATTTGTTCCCTTTCTTGGGCCTTCGTCTTTGGTTACTGTATATTTTTTTGCAGCTCTTTTTCCATTTTCGTCAATAAAAATTTGCTCCACTTCAATAGGTGCAATCTGGTCTTGGAAACGGTCTTCCGCTTGGGCTTTCAGGGCTTTTATGTGAGAATGATAAGCGAACTCATCTTGGTCTTCACGTGACACTTTAAATTGCTTTGCAACAGCTTCGGCAGTATTGCCCATTCCCCAGTAATAATCTTCATGTCCAGATTTTACCGTATCGTAATTTAGTTCTGGTTTAAATCCTGTCATGGGGACGGAACTCATACTTTCTGCACCACCGGCAATGATACAATCTGCCATGCCAGCCTGAATTTTTGCAGTAGCTATCCCAATAGTTTCAATACCTGAAGCACAAAAACGATTTACCGTTACTCCAGCTACATCAACCGTATTTAAACCTATAAGTGAAATAAACCGAGCCATGTTGAGTCCCTGCGCACCTTCTGGCATTGCATTCCCAACAATGACATCATCAATTCTACTTTTATCAAAATCAGGTAGTTCTCTCATCATGTGCTGAATAGTTTCAGCTGCTAACTCATCGGTTCTCTTAAAACGAAAAACTCCTTTTGGTGCCTTTCCTACTGCTGTTCTGTATGCTTTTACGATGTATGCTTGTTTCATATCGGCCCCCTAGCCCCCAAAGGGGGAACTCCTATTAGGGGTAAATAGGATTTTAGTTATTATTTCTAAAAATTGTTTTTAAAACTAATTTTTAATCATTTTGAATTTAATTCCCCCTTTGGGGGTTAGGGAGCGTTTAGTTTCTTAAAGGCTTCCCGGTCTTCAACATGTGCTGAATTCTTTCTAAGGTTTTGCGCTCTGTACAAAGTGATAAAAAGGCTTCGCGTTCTAAATCTAATAAGTACTGTTCAGTTACGAGTGTTGGTTCTGATAAATCGCCACCCGCCATGACATAAGCTAGTTTATTGGCAATTTTTTTATCGTGTTCACTGATGTAATTGCTATCTTCCATAGCATCTGTGCCCACTAAAAACATGCCGAGTGCTTGCTTTCCTAGGACTTTTATGTCGCTTCTTCTTATAGGTTGAGTGTAACCAGCTTCTGCCATTAATTTTGCGTGCGCTTTGGCAGTCGCAATTTGGCGGTCTTTATTGACTACGACGATATCTTTTCCGTGTTGTAAAATACCCAAATCGAAAGCTTCATAAGCCGATGTCGATACTTTTGCCATCCCTATAGTTAAAAAATATTCTTGCAAAATATTCAATTCAACATCTCCTTTTTGGAAGAGGTCTTGCGCTCTTACCGCAAATTCTTTTGAGCCTCCACCACCGGGAATAACGCCTACTCCAAACTCAACTAATCCTATGTAAGTTTCGGCAGCGGCAACTACCTTATCTGCATGTAATGATAATTCACAACCACCACCTAATGCCATTCCGTGAGGTGCAGCCACGGTCGGAATAGCTGAATAGCGCATACGCATCATCGTATCTTGAAACATTTTAATTGCCATGTTCAATTCATCATACTCTTGTTCCACGGCCATCATGAAAATCATACCGATATTGGCGCCCACTGAGAAATTTGCAGCTTGGTTTCCTACAACCAAACCTTGGAAATCCTTTTCCGCTAAATCTATAGCCTTATTTAATCCTGCTAACACATCGCCACCAATGGTATTCATTTTTGATTGGAATTCTACATTTAGAATACCATCACCTAAATCTTCAACTACGACACCGCTATTTTTGAAAACTTCTTTAGATTTTCTTATATTATCCAGAATGATGAAAGCATCTTGACCAGGTACTTTTTGATATGATTTATTTGGAATATCATAAAAATAGGTTGACCCGTCTTTTACCGTGTAAAATGATTTTACACCACTAGCTAACATTTCGTTGACCCAAGGAGCAGGAGTTTCACCTTCGGTTTTCATAAACTCTAGTGCTTTTTCAACACCAATAGCATCCCAAATTTGAAAAGGACCGTGTTCCCAGCCAAAACCAGCCTTCATGGCATCATCAATTTTATAAACTTCATCCGTAATTTCTGGAATTCTATGAGAAACATACACAAATAAAGCAGCAAAACTCTTTCTGTAAAATTCGCCAGCCCTATCCTTTCCGCCGACTAAAACTTTAAAACGATCCACTACTTTATCAATAGTCTTCGTTAATTCTAAAGTGGCAAAACTTGCTTTTTTGCTGGAACGATAGTCCATCGTATCCAAGTCTAGGGTAAGGATCTCGCTTTTCCCTTTTTCGTCGGTTACTTTTTTATAAAAACCTTGTCCAGTTTTACTACCTAACCATTTATTTTCCATCATTTTTGTGATGAAATCAGGCAGTTTAAACAGGTCTATTTTCTCATCATTCTTGCAATTATCAGCAATACCATTAGCTACATGCACCAAAGTGTCTAAGCCAACAACATCAACTGTTCTAAAAGTTGCCGATTTCGGGCGACCTATAACGGGACCTGTTAATTTATCTACTTCTTCAACCGTCATCCCCATTTGCTTAACGCTATGAAAAAGACTTTGAATACTGAAAATTCCAATCCGGTTTCCAATAAAAGCAGGCGTATCTTTTGCAATTACAGATGTTTTTCCTAAGAATTGCTCCCCGTAACCATTTAAGAACTCTAATACTTCTGTTGATGTTTTTGGCCCTGGTATAATTTCAAAAAGCTTTAAATAACGAGCGGGATTAAAAAAATGAGTACCGCAGAAATACTTTTGAAAATCATCACTGCGACCTTCACTCATAAAATGAATAGGAATGCCCGAAGTATTACTGGTAATAAGCGTACCAGGAGTTCTGTATTTTTCTACTTTTTCAAAAACCGACTTTTTAATGTCCAAGCGCTCTACGACAACTTCAATAATCCAATCTACTTTTGAAATTTTCGAAATATCATCCTCTAAATTACCTGTAGCTATTCTACTGGCAAATTTTTGATGGTAAATAGGCGAAGGTTTCGATTTTAATGCGGCGGCCAAGGAATCATTAACGATACGGTTGCGCACAACTTTATCTTCCAAGCTAAATCCTCTTGCTTTTTCTTGTTCATTGAGTTCTCTAGGAACAATGTCTAAAAGTAAAACTTCAACCCCAATATTTGCAAAATGGCATGCGATACCGCTGCCCATTATTCCTGAGCCAATGATGGCCACTTTTTTAATATGTTTATTATTCCAACTCATTACTGCTAATTTGTTTTTGAACCTTTACTATAAATTTTTTTATCTGAAACCAATTTATTGATGGTTTCTATAACATCGAAAAAAGCATCTAATTTTTCGGCTGCTATATGTTCTTTAATCACCTCATTGAATCGTAAAACAACATCTTTAGAGTCTTTTCTTTTTTCTAAGCCAAATTCTGTAAGATGAATTAATACGCCACGCCCATCGTTGGGGTTAGGTTTTCTTTTAATTAGTCCTTTTTCTTCCATACTTTTTAGTATTCTTGAAAGGCTCGTAGCTTCCATTCCCATTTGGGGTCCAAGTGCTGTTGAAGGACTACCATGCTTAGGGTCTATGCTTAATAAAGTGAAACCTACTGCCATGGTGGTGTCAAAATTTTTAGCTTCTTCATTGTACATTCTGGCAACGGATTGCCAGGTAGCTCTCAATGCATAATCTATGGTAAGTTCTTTCATAAATGATTTCAAGAACTCAAATATAGTAAAATTTATTATGCACGCATAACATATTTTGTAAAAAAAGTAGTGACATAGCTTTTATTATGAGGTAAATTCAGCGTTGCTATAAGAAAAGCCGTGTTTTATATTTTCAACATAAATTAGATTTTATACAATTTACCATTTGAAATTACTGTAATAAAATCCGTCTTTTCCCTTTTCCCTTTCTATTTCAATTTAAAAAAAACCCTAGTTAAGGGTATCCTTTGTTTTTCAATATTATCTAAAAAAAATCCATCATTTTCTTTTGTAGTAATTTTAAACAATTACTGGGTTTACCAAAAAAAATAGCTCAAAATAATGTTGCTATTATTAAGGTATAAAAAAAGCAAATCGCCCCTGATAACAAGAAGATTTGCTTCTGTGATTTTTCTAAAAAATAAAAAATACTCGGCACTAAAATAGACATAGTGCTTGAATATCAAAATCAATAAAAATCTAAAATGTAAAATCTTCAATTACCGATTTTAAATTTTTTATAAAATGATAAGATTCAAAATGCTAATCTTATAACGGCATAACCTTTTAACGCTTTAACCTTATAACCTCTCAACCCTTTAACCTAGATTTTAAAACTATTCGCACTACTTAATGCTCATAAATTTCATTGTAAAGTTTAATATATTTTTCTTTGACAACTTTACGTTTTAGCTTCATGGTAGGAGTTAGGTGTCCCTCGTTTATGCTCCAAAGGTCTGGAGTAAGTCTAAAAGCTTTCACTTTTTCCCATTTTGCAAAATTATCATTGGCTTCCTCTATCTCTTCAGCAATTCTGGCAATGATCTTTTCATTCGCTACAAGTTCTTCATTGGAACCAACTGCAATTTGATGTCTTTTTGCCCAATTTTTAAGGAATTCAAAATCAGGTTGAATTAAGGCCGCTGGCATTTTTTCGCTTTCGCCAACTACCATAATTTGTTCAATAAATCGCGATTGCTTTAACCTGTTTTCTAATAATTGAGGAGCAACATATTTACCGCCTGATGTTTTGAACATTTCTTTTTTACGATCGGTAATTTTCAAGAATCCATCTGAGTCAATTTCGCCTATATCACCTGTATGAAAGTAGCCATCAATCATAACTTCAGCAGTTTTTTCAGCGTCTTTATAATAGCCTAACATTACTTGAGGTCCTTTTACACAAATTTCTCCATCCGACGCAATTTTAACTTCGGTATGTTCTAAAAGTTTACCCACGGTGCCAATTCTAAACCCACCATTGCGCATATCGTTAACAGAGACTACAGGTGAGGTTTCCGTAAGTCCGTAACCCTCCATAACGCCAAATTGTGCAGCATTAAAAACTCTAGCCAAACGTGGTTGTAGTGCGGCACTGCCCGAAGCCATTACCGATAAATTTCCACCTAAAGCTTCTTTCCATTTGCTAAAGATAAGTTTACGGGCTAGGCCTAATTTTTTTTCATACCACCAGCCGTTCTGTCCATAAGGTTCATATTTTAAACCCAATTCTACCGCCCAAAAGAATAGTTTCTTTTTTATTCCTGTTAAATCGGTTCCTTTTGCTATGATTTTGTCATATACTTTTTCTAACAAGCGCGGAACCGCTGTCATTACATTAGGTTTTACTTCTTTGGCGTAATCACTAATTTGATCAATAGGCGCATAATATATACTTGTACCGCAATATTGATACAAATAAATTAACATGCGCTCATAAATATGACAAACAGGTAAAAAGCTAAGTGCTTTTGAATTTCCAAGTGTCAGCGGAATTCTTTTAAAACTTTCCAAAGCATTGCTTACAATATTGTAGTGCGATAACATAACCCCCTTTGGTCTTCCAGTAGTGCCAGAGGTATAAATTAAGGTAGCTAAATCATCTTTACCGACAGCATCTTTAAGTTTTTCAACTTCTTCTTGGTTAGATGTGTCTTCTCCTAGTTTTAAAACTTCAGTCCAATTTTTACAATCGGACAGCGTATCAAAAGAATAAACTTCCTTTAAATTAGGTACTTGAGCTTGAATAGCTTTTACTTTTTGATACACTTCTTCACAGGATACAAAACAGTATTTAGATTCAGAATGATTTAAAACATAGGCATAATCTTCTTCTGAAATGGTAGGGTAAATAGGTACAGTTTGCGCTCCTAGTTGTAAAACACCGATATCCATGACGTTCCACTCTGTTCTATTGTTCAGAGATATAAGTGCAATTTTATCATTAGGTTTAATGCCCAACCTTAATAATGCTCTACTTATGGCGTTGGCTTTATCAACGTATTCTTGAGTTGATGTAGTAATCCATTCTCCCTTATATTTGGAGGCAAAGGCAACATTTAAATTATATGTTTTAAGTTGATAATAGGGGAAATCGAAAAGACGGGTTATATTTTGCATAGTTGGTTTCTATATTTTAATGCAAAATAGGAAAAAAACCTACTTTAAAAATGAGAATATTGAAAATATTAACTTTTTTTTTAAGATATTCTATTTTCAAAAAGCGCTAAGACGGCTTATTTAGGGCAAACCGTCTAATGTTTTTTAATTTTAAAAATTTAACTTTTTAGTTATTTTTAATCCATTGCCTTGCATTTACAAAAGCTTGTAGCCAGGGTGAAACTTCATCATTTCGATCAGTAGGGTAGTGCGCCCAATTCCAAGGAAAAATAGAACGCTCTATATGTGGCATAGTCACTAAATGTCGCCCCGTTGAATCGCAAAGCATAGCGGTGTTAAAATCGCTTCCATTTGGGTTCGCGGGATAACTTTCATAGCCGTATTTGGCAACAATACTATAGTCCGATTCAGAAAGCGGTAAACTAAATTTACCTTCGCCGTGCGAAATCCAGACCCCTAATGTTGTACCTTCTAGATTCGAAAGCATCACGGAATTGTTTTTCTGAATAACGACTGATGTAAAATTACTTTCGTGTTTATGAGAATCATTATAAGTCATTTTACCATGCTTATGGTGTTCTGGATTCACCAAATCTAGTTCCATAAACAATTGACAGCCATTGCAAATTCCGACGGATAAAGTGTCTGGTCTTGCAAAGAAATTCTTTAAAGCCGTATTGGCTTTTTCATTGAATTTAAAAGCGCCAGCCCAGCCTTTGGCACTTCCTAAAACATCGGAGTTGGAAAAGCCGCCAACGGCACCAATAAACTGAATATCTTCTAAGTTTTCACGACCCGAAATTAAATCGGTCATGTGCACATCTTTTACATCAAAACCAGCCAAATACATGGCGTTTGCCATTTCTCGTTCCGAGTTACTTCCTTTTTCGCGCAAAACTGCTGCTTTGGGACGCCCATTGTGAGGATGCAAGCCCTTAGGGCTTACGTCTGAAACAATCTGTTTATCTTCAACAGATTGCTTCGTTTCGCTCGCAATTTTACCAGTAAAATCTTTGGGAAAGCTATACGCTAAAACTTGTTTTTTATAGTTGTCAAATCGTGCTTTTGCTAAATTATTGGCCGTTTGCTTGTTATCTAATAAGTATGATGTTTTAAACCAAGTATCACGAAGTGAATTGATCTTTAAACCCATTTCCATACTTCCGTTTTTAATCGTCAACATGCTTTTTGAAGTAACCTTCCCAATGCGATGAAAATTGATTTTAGCTTTTGTTAAAAATTCTTCTACAATTGCATCATTTTTTGCTTGAAAGACAATCCCTGAATTTTCTGAAAATAGTAATTTGATGGTGTCCTTTTCGCCTAAAGTGGTAAGGTTTAATGCCGCTCCTAAATCGACATCAGCAAAACACATTTCTAGCAAAGTAGTAATTAAACCACCGGAAGCCACGTCATGACCAGCAAGAAGCATATTTTCTTTAACTAAAGATTGGATGGTATTGAAGGTGTTTTTTACAAAAGCAGCATCCGTAACTGTGGGTGCATCACTTCCAATTTTATTTAAAGTCTGATTAAAAGAAGAACCACCTAGTTTGTAGGCATCTTGGGATAGATTGATGTAATAAATAGCCGCGCCATTTTTCTGTAAAACAGGCTCTACCACCTTGGTAATATCCTCGCAATGACCAGCCGCGGAAATAATAACTGTTCCAGGAGAAATAACATCACCATCTTTATATTTTTGTTTCATGGAAAGTGAGTCCTTTCCTGTAGGCACATTAATGCCTAAAGCTATTGAAAAGTCTGATACCGCCTGAACAGCTTCGTATAAGCGTGCATCTTCGCCTTCATTTTTACACGGCCACATCCAGTTTGCGGATAGGGAAACGGACTGCAAGCCATCTTTCAAAGGTGCCCAAATAATATTGGTTAATGCCTCGGTAATGGCATTTTTACTTCCCGCCGCGGGATTTATCAAAGCTGCAATCGGCGCGTGTCCGATTGACGTTGCAATACCTTCTTTGCCTTTGTAATCTAAAGCCATGACTCCGCAATTATTTAAAGGCAATTGCAAAGGTCCTGCACATTGCTGTTTCGCTACTTTTCCACCCACACAACGATCCACTTTATTCGTCAACCAATCTTTACAAGCTACCGCTTCTAATTGCAACACTTGATCTAAATAATCGTGAAAAAACTCCAACGAATACTCAGGATTATCATAATTTCTTTTAACCGTAACATCCGTCATTATGGTTTTTGGCGAGCTACCAAACATATCTTCCAAAGCTAAGTCCATTGGTTTTTCGCCTGTGGTACTTGATTCAAAGGTAAATCTTTGATCTCCTGTAACATCACCAACTTCGTACATGGGCGAGCGTTCTCTATCAGCAATCCGTTTTAGTAAGTCTATATCCGTTTTACCTATCACAAGACCCATACGTTCTTGTGATTCATTCCCGATAATTTCTTTAGCAGAAAGGGTAGGATCACCTATAGGAAGTAGATCTAAATTAATTTTTCCGCCTGTTTCTTCCACCAATTCAGATAAGCAATTTAAATGCCCACCAGCACCATGATCGTGGATGGAAACTATTGTATTTTCCGCGCTTTCCACCATTCCACGAATGGCATTGGCAGCACGTTTTTGCATCTCAGGGTTAGAGCGTTGCACGGCATTTAACTCTATCGAAGCACTAAATTCTCCGGTATCTGCACTTGAAACCGCAGCGCCACCCATTCCAATTCGGTAATTATCACCACCCAAAATAACGATTTTATCACCTACTTTAGGCTTGTCTTTAATGGCCTGACTTGCTTTTCCGTAACCGATACCACCTGCTTGCATAATGACTTTGTCATAACCCAATCGTCTGGGGCTTCCACTTCGCTTTGCCACCGATGATTTATTGTGTAAACTGAGCGGATTCGAACTTTGGTCACTGAGCGGAGTCGAAGTGACGCCGTCCGAAGCCTCGTTATGTTCAAAAGTCAAAACAGAACCAGAAATTAATGGTTGTCCAAATTTATTTCCAAAATCGGATGCTCCGTTAGATGCTTTTATTAAAATATCCATAGGTGTTTGGTACAGCCATTTGCGTTCTGGCAT
>JBGSQM010000117.1:0-37775 GCA_041738035.1 Cellulophaga sp. | reverse complement strand
CGCAAGATGTGTTTTTGTTGCCACAAAAACAAACTTGCTTTACTCCCGATGGTCGCAAAGAAAACAAAAAATGAAACGAACCTATATCAAATTTCGATGTTCCATTTATGAAAAAAAGCTACTTAAAAAAAGAGCTGAATGGGCAGGAATTTCTTTATCAGAATACTGTCGCAATACTGCTTTTGAGCATTCGATTGTTGAACGTTTGACCCCTGAGCAATTAACGCATTATCAAATGTTGGTGAAGTATAAAAACAACTTTACAAGCATCAGCAATATGTTTAAAAAGCATAATCCGAAACTAGCTAACGAGGTTATTCAATTAGCTGAAGAAATACGAAATCACTTGTACAATTTTAAAAAGTAAAACCATGATTGGAAAAGGGCAATCAATAACACATACAGGCGCATCAATATCCTATGGATGGAATCAAGAAAAGGATGGCGAAATGGTTTTTAAACAGCATATAGCAGGAGAGAATGTAGAGGATATTACAGAAGAATTTAATTTGATTCAAGAGCAGAATGTCAGATGTCAAAAGAACACGCTCAGTTTTATATTAAGTCCAATTCAAGAGGAGGGTAAAAAGCTTAGCAAAAAAGAATTAGGAGAATTGACTCAGAAGTTCATAAGGGAAATGAATTTAAAAGAGCAACAGGCTATTGCTTTTGTCCATAGAGATAAAGCACATACCCATGTGCATTTGTACGTCAATAGAATAGGTTTTGATGGAAAAGCATACAACGACAGCTTTATCGGAAAACGAAGCCAGGTAGCGGCTGAAAGCGTAGCAAAGCAAATGGGCCTTACCACCGTCAAGGAAGTACAACAAGAAAAGAATATGATACTACAACCGATACGGTTTGAGATTAAAAGCATCCACCAGAAAGTCATGGAAAGTGAAAGACCAAAGAATTTAGAGGATTATATCAAAGCGATGAAGCAACAAAATGTAAAAGTAATTCCAACTATTAATAAGGCTAACAAACTACAAGGATTTAGATTGGAATACAAAGGCTATAATCTAAAAGCAAGCGAGGTACATCGTTCCATGTCTGGAGGGAGAATTATGGGTCAAATTACCCTGAATAGAGGTATCGGAAATCATGTAAAAACAATTAAGACCGTTCAGCTTCTAGGAAAGACAACAGAACTTACAGCAAACTTTGCCGCGAGTATTGCCAAGAGTTTAGTAAAAAAAGTAATCAAAAGAAGTATTACGAAAGGAATAGAATTTTAATGCAAGAAATATGAGCTATAAAAAATTAGATGAAGTCATGGAGCTTCTAAGTGACGAATTAGACGGATTTAATAAAAGTATTGCCAAGTTAGAAAAGTTAACTGAAAATGTGGACAAAATCAATATCAAAGCGGACACTTCCAATATTGAATATTATCTTCAAGATCATTTAAGAATAGAGAAAGATAAAAGTCAAAAATTACAAGAAACTTTTCAAAGAATGGAAATGCAACTTTCGAAATCACAAGTTATTCCTAAAATACAGCTATGGATTCATTATGGGTTGTATATGATTTACTTAATCATTATTGGTTATCTGATATTTAAACTAAAATAACTCAAGGTAACCTTCCAAATCAAAAGTAGTATGCGCCCTATGCGGTTTTTGCTTTACGTTTATCTTCCTGAATACTACAAAAAACCGCACAGGATCCACGCGCAGATAAGTTATGGTAAGATTTGGGGACTTTTTATTTACTAAAAAATGATTTTCTTTACTAAACATTACTAAATAACTACATCTAATACTCAAGTATTACTTCCTAAATTTTATTCATGACTTGTTGAGTCTCAATTATTACTATTCCTGTTACTAAATTATTATTTATATCCACTCCTGAAAACACACCACTGTTTTCTTGAGACATATCCTGAAATAAATAAAATGTTTTTATATAAATAGATACTTTTTGAAGAAAAAACACACCAAATACATCAAAATTTAGCGTTAAAATTTGACCCTTATTTTCAAGAGATAAAGCATCATTTTCAATAAAAATATTCTTTTCAAAACAACTAATGTTATAGTCATATTTTTTTATGTTTATTTTTAATTCATGCATTGAACCATCTTCTAAATTAAAAAGTAACTTATAATTGTTAGGTATGCGGCCAAAAACATCAGAATACGGACTTTTAAGTGATAATTTTAATATGTGTTTTGGCAAAACACTTTCATTAATAATTCTGGACTTAATTAATTCTTGAGAAATGTTTGGATCAAAATAATTTGAGAAGGCCTCATTTAACATGGTCTCTTTTGAGGAAAATTGTTGTGCAATTATTTTTCCTGCAATACAATGGTCGTATTTGTCAAAAGAACTATACGTGCCAATAATTATGGGTCTTTCTGTGGGTGAAGATTTGCCAATATAAAAAATAAAACTCGCTCCCTTTATTTTTCTTTTTTCGCTAAACAAACTTGACTCAAAATGAACAAAATTATTTTGATGTACAATTGATCCATATAAATTATAAGTTACAATATTCTCATCGGTGTCTTTATAAACAAAAACTAGTTCAAAGGTTTTCCAATTATTTAATATAGTAAAATAGCCTTTTATCATTTTTTTATCTTCGCCATAATAATACACTACATAATAATGTGTTTTAGATATTTTTTCTTGGCTGAGCAGTTTTTGTTGTTCCTTAAGTTCTGTCTTATCTGTTAATTCATATTTTAAAAATTCAAAAACATCTTTAAAACCTAAATATTTGAAAAATACATTTTTGTAATACACACTTAATTTTATTTGTGGCTTTCCACTATGCAACTCACGGCATTTGTTATAAAGATATTTTCCATTTATAAAACTATTAGTGATTTTTTCAAATTCCTGTTTTAAATTAGGTTGTTTTTCATCATAATTACCAAATCCATAGAGCTGGTTCTCACTTATGTCATCTAATGCATATTTATGTTTGAAAAGCTTTATAATACTATTTATCAAGGTATTAAAGCTATATTTTGTTAGCGACATGCTTCCTGAATCTTTAGTGTTTTCCATTTATACTACATTTTTCCTAATTATTAATTAGGAATTACTATAAATATATAAAAATATTGGAAGTATTAAGAAGGAATGATATATGTTTTACATTGCCCATCAAATAATAACTAACTTCTAAATACTCATTATGAAAAAACTAATAATTCTAGTTCTATTACTGCTAAGCACGGCAGTATTTGGACAAAAAAGTAATGTTACCGGAAATGTTACCGATGGAAATGGCCCTATAGGAGGCGTAAATATTGTAGAGAAAGGGTCAACTAATGGTACCACAACAGATTTCGACGGGGTGTATATTATTAATGTACCCAATAATGCGACTTTAGTGTTCTCATATTTGGGTTTTAAAACTCAGGAAATTCGGGTGAATGGAAAAGCAACCATTAATGTTACCTTAGAAGAAGATGCAGCCCAGCTAGACGAAGTAGTTGTAAAAGGATTTGATAATGTAATAGGACAAGCACGCAGAAGAGCCGAGTCTGTTCAATCTATTCCTGAATCTGTAATTACGTTTACTGCTAAAGACATTGAAATAAAAGGTATTTCTAACATTGAAACATTTGCAGATCAAATTCCGAACGTAAATTTTATTACATCACAAAATGTTGGGAATAACTTTATTTCAGTAAGAGGTATTTCTCAAATTAGGAATGGTGATGCGCCAATTGCATTTGTAATTGATGGGGTGACTTTGCCCGATGCCAATTTACTAAACCAAGAATTGTTTGATGTGGCCTTAATTGAGGTTGTAAAAGGACCACAAGGTGCATTGTATGGTAAAAACGCTATTGCCGGGGCAATAAATATAGTTACCAACGAGCCAACGAATACCTTTAAAAACAGAGTTAAAATAGGTTACGGAAACGGAAATTTACTGCAAACACAATTGTCTTCAACAGGACCACTGGTAAAAGATAAATTATTTTACCGTATTTCTGGTTCTTATAACAAAGGCGATGGTTTATTAAACAACGAAACCTTAAACGCTGCACCTGATTTCTCAGAAGATTTAACTCTACGTGCACAACTTAAAGCCAACTTAACGCCTAAAATTTCGGCAACCTTAACAGGTCAAGTTAATGACAATGAATCTGGAGGACTATACTATGCAGCTCCTAAAAATGGAAATGCTAAAATTGCTCCAGATGATTTTGGTAATATGGTGATACAGGCAGACCAAAGAGGGATAGGAACTCTAAAAAGTACGTATGCAAATCTAAAGGTAGATTTTAATTTGGATAAAATGAAGTTAACCACATTAACTACATACAATAAGGCCGATAGAAATGCATTTGGAGATTTAGATTATACCTCTGCAGATGTTTTACGACAAGATCAGGATAGTAATACCAAAACCTTTAATCAAGAAATACGTTTAGGTTCTGTTGCTAATGAAAATAGTAAAATTAACTGGGATATAGGTGCTTTTTATCAAAATTTAGATAAAACCTTAATTACCAGTGCAACCGCCGATTTTGGCTTTTTTGGACCTCCGTTTGAAGGTACAGGTGTACAAAGCACTTTAGCTATTGGCGATTTTACAAACACCTACAAAACCTTTGCTGTATTTGGTTTTATGGATTATAAAGTGGCTGATAAACTTACCTTATCAGCAGGGTTAAGATATGATAATGATAATATAAGTCAAGAAAACAGAAGTGAAGGTACAAACCCAAGCCGAATAGATACCCAAGTACAACCAAAGGTATCTGTTGCCTATCAAGCTACCGAAAATATGTTGATGTATGCCAATTATGGAAAGGGGTATAGAACGGGTGGCTTTAACCAAGGACAAACAGTACGCTACAACACAGATTTTAAAGCAGAAACTACTGATAATTATGAAGTTGGACTTAAAAATAGTTACCTAGATAATAGATTTATTTTAAATATTTCCGGATTTTATATTGATTTTTCAAATCAACAATTATATGCCTTGGTGTTAAATGGTGGTGCAGGACAAATTTTAATTGGAAACTTTAATGTCCCTGAAAGTAGATCTGTAGGTTTTGAAGCCGATATGAGGTTTAGAGCCACCAATTGGTTAGATGTTTTGGCGAGTTATGGAGTTAGTAAATCTAAAATAGAAGAAGGAACTTCTACCAAAAGTACTGGCACAAATGAAACTATAGATGTATCTGGCAACGCTACACCTTTAGTACCACAAGATAGTTATAGTTTAGGGCTAGAATCTAGTTTTGATATAACTGGTACTATTGCATTTAATGCGGGAATTAATTTAGAAGGTACTGGCGAAATATACTGGCATGAAGATAATGCAGCTGTATCGCCACGATATAGCCTGTTAAATGCTAGAGCAAATGTTACCTTCAATAACTTAACCGTGGGTATATGGGGTAAGAATTTAACAGACACACCATATATTACTGAATTTTTTGACCAGACTTTTTCTAACGGTGGGTCAGATTTAATGTGGTTAGGACAACCTACAGCTTATGGTATAAGCCTTTCTTATAGGTTTTAAAAACACTTTAAAATTTGTTTCATTAATTAAATTTTAGAATTAGTCTTTAGGTGTTTAATGAAATTTTTATAAAGCCGCTGGATTTTTCTTTTGGCGGCTTTTTTTATATAAATCATTTAAAAAATATAACATGAGAGTAGCAACAGACATTGGTGGCACTTTTACAGATTTGGTCTGTTTTTCGCAGAAAAATGGGAAGACTGAAATTGTGACTACCAAAACAGATACCACCCCTGGTAAGTTTGAAGAAGGCATTATGAATGCTATTGAAAAGCGAAGCTTAGATTTAAAACAAATAGATTTTTTTGCGCATGGAACAACAGTAGTTATAAATGCACTAACAGAGCGAAAGGGCGACAAAACAGCTTTAATAACCACAAAAGGTTTTAGAGACGTACTTGAAATAGCAAGGGCAAATAGGCCAGACTTATTCAACTTTAATTTTGTAAAACAGCCCCCATTTGTACCCAGATATCTTAGGTTAGAGGTGGACGAACGTATGGATTATAAAGGCAATGTAATTACACCTTTAAATACCGAAAATTTATCAGAAATAATCCAATCATTTAAAGATGAAAAGGTAATGTCAATTGCTGTTTGCTTACTACATGCCTACAAAAATCCAATCCATGAAATACAAATAATAAAAGAGATAAAAAACCTTTGGCCAGAAGTGGAGATTATTGCCTCTCATGAAGTTACGCGCGAGTGGCGGGAGTATGAGCGTACTAGTTCGACCGTATTATCAGCTTATGTTTTACCTACTACTAAAAAATATCTAAATAATCTTGCCCAAAAAATTAAAGAAAAAGGGTTTGCACATCAGCCCTATATTATGCAATCAAATGGTGGTATCACCACAGTTAACGATGTAAAATCAAACCCCATTACAATAGTAGAATCGGGCCCGGCAAGTGGCGTTTTTGGAGCAATTGCGCTTAGTAAAGTTTTAAAAAAGAAGAATATTATAGTGTTGGATATTGGGGGCACTACCGCCAAATGTGCTTTAATTGAAAACGGGCAAGTAAAAATCACTACCAATTATAAAATTGAGCATTCAAGAACGCAAGCAGGTTACCCCATACAAACACCCGTAATTGATATTGTTGAAATTGGCAATGGTGGAGGTAGTATTGCATGGGTAGATCAAGGCGGTAAAATGCATGTTGGGCCAAAGAGCGCAGGTGCTATTCCCGGGCCAGCAGCTTATGGCCGTGGAGGAGAAAATTTAACCACCACAGATGCGAATTTAATTTTAGGTCGTATTCACCCTGATTATTTTATGGGCGGTGAGCAAAAACCCGATTTTGAAAGTGTAAACCACGCAGCAAAATCAATTTGTAAAAAATTGGGTTTTTCAAAAGAAGAAGTAGCACGCGGCATTATTAAGGTTGCCAATTCTAATATGACCAATGCCTTAAAGCTTATTTCGGTAAATAAAGGATATGACCCCAGAGATTTTAGCCTCATAGTAATTGGTGGTGGTGGCGCCATGCATGGAGTAGATTTGGCTCACGAACTGCAAATACCCGAAGTAATTGTACCACCACATGCTGGTGTATTCTCTGCTTTTGGCATGTTGATGTCCGACTTAAGAAGAGATTATATAAGAACAAATGTACTGGTGCTTTCTTATGAAAATAAAGCTATTATACAAAGTGTTTTTGCTGAAATGAAAGCCAATGCTTTACAAAATTATAAAGAAGATAAATATACTGGAGACCAAGTTATTTTTACGCACTATGTGGATTTAAGATATGCTGGTCAAGAACATTATGTAAAAGTGCATTTATCAAATTTCACTAATGACATGCCATTAGAAGACATTATTGAAAAGTTTCATATAGCGCATAAAAAGCAATACACTTTTAGGCTTGATACTAGAGTCGAATTAGTCAATTTTCATTTAGTAGCAGAGGTTGCCGTATCTAAACCAGATTTCCCTACTATGGAAATTACTGGAAAAAATGTAAATGATGCAATTGTTGGTAAATCAAAAGTTGATTTTGATGAGCAAGGTGTACAAATGGGTACATTTTATAATCGCGAAGGCTTAGAACCTGGTATGACTTTAAATGGTCCAGCCGTAATTGTAGAGTCGGCCACCACTACTGTGTTACCACCAAGTCATTCTCTTAAAGT
Source organism: Cellulophaga sp. (assembly GCA_041738035.1). Taxonomy (GTDB): domain Bacteria; phylum Bacteroidota; class Bacteroidia; order Flavobacteriales; family Flavobacteriaceae; genus Cellulophaga. The sequence goes on along the minus strand of JBGSQM010000117.1, from coordinate 30,117 downwards.
AGATGAACTAGGCAATTTAATCATCCAAAAAAAATAGTAAGATGGACAAGTTTACTTTAGATATAATTCAAGACGCATTAATTGCAAGTGGTGACGAAATGTTTACCACCATGCAACGTACAAGTATGAGCCCTATTATTTATGAATCTTTAGATTACGCAGTTGGCGTAACTACAATAGATGGAGAACTATTAGCGCAAGGTAATGGAGTTACAGCGTTTTTAGCAGCTTTAGATGGCGTTGTAAAAAGTACTATAGAAAAATACAAAGACAATCCTTTACAAGAGGGCGATATTGTAATTGCCAACACTCCTTATGAAGGGGGAGGCACACACTTGTCGGATGTATCGGTTGTGTATCCCGTATTTTATAAGGGTGATTTAGTAGCGTATACAGTTAATAAAGCCCATTGGACAGAAATGGGTGGCACCTACCCAGGGTCGGTTTCAACAGTGTCCACAGAAATTTTTCAGGAAGGCCTGCATCTTCCTTTTATTAAAATCAAAAATAAAGGAGAATTAAACCAAGATCTTGTTACATTGATACGAGGCAATGTAAGGTTGCCAGACAGCACTTTAGGAGACATGTTTGCGGGTATTGCAGCGGCAGAGGTTGGCGCAAATAGAGTAATTAGTATTATAGACAAATATGGCAAAAAAGCTTTTGAACAGGCCGTTACCTCTTTTTTAGATTATGGTGAAAAAATGACCCTAGCAGCTTTAAAAGCTATTCCAAATGGAGTATATGAAGGAGAAGGTAGTATTGAAACCAATGGTTTAGGCGAAGGTCCTTTTCCAATAAAATGTAAAATTACCATAGGCGATGATAACATGGTATTCGATTTTAATGGTTCACACCCGCAGGTGGTGGGTCCTGTAAATTTATCAATTCACGGATTAAATACTGGTTGTAGAAGTATATTTAAAGCAATTACAACACCACATCTTGAGGCAAACGGAGGTGCTTTTAGACCAATGAAAGTTCTGTGTAAACCAGGAACAATTGTTAGTGCACAATTTCCTGTAGCCTTTTCGGTGTATTATGAAACCTTGATTTCTGCCATTGATTTAATTTGGAAAATTTTAGCACCGATTATGCCCGATAAGCTACCAGCAGGTCATTTACGATCGGTATGTGCCACGTTTATTTCTGGCCTTCACCCAGATAATGGTGAATTATTTATTCAAGCAGAACCATTAGCAGGTGGTTGGGGCGCTTCAGATGCGCATGATGGTAATAGAGGACAACTATCTTGTGGTAGTGGCGAATCCTATAATATCCCAATTGAAATTAGAGAAATGAGATATGGCTTACGTGTTGGACAATGCGCCTTTCATAATGAAGGAGGTGGCTATGGAGAATTTCAGGGTGGTAATGGCCAAGTGATGGATTATATAATTACTAGTGATGAGGCTAGAGTTACCGGTGCATTTATGGGAGCCGAACAAAAAACATGGGGTATGAATGGTGGTTTTGATGGTTCTTATAATTATTTTGTTATTGTTAGAACAGATGGTACCCAAGAAAAACATAGCATGAGCAGTAATATTCTACTTAAAAAAGGAGATGCTGTTAAAGTAATTACGGCTACTGGTGGTGGATATGGTAATCCAAAAAAACGACCAAAAGAACAAGTATTACTTGATGTTAAAAACGGATACGTAACCCTTGAGGAGGCCAAGGAATTTTATAAAATATAATTTAGCAAACCAACTATGATAGATCCAATAAAAATAATGTACCTAAATCCGGTTGGTTTTAGTGTTTATGATTCATTTTTTGCAGAAATGATTAAGGAGAATAAATTTTCAAATACCGAAGTGCATATTACATCATTCCCATCAACTGTTGGCCTTATGGATAATTTGGAATATAGAACCTATAACGCACTTATTGCAGCTGATTTAATTAAAGCAACAAGACAAGCAGCAACAGAAGGTTTTGACGCTTTAATTATTGGCTGTTTTTATGATCCATATCTTTTAGATGCACGAGAAATTTCTGGCGATATGATAGTGATTGGCCCCTGTCATTCATCCATTGAAATAGCTTTAAAACTCTCCAATAGATTTTCTGTAATCATAGGTCAAAAAAAATGGGAACATGAAATGCATTCCACTATCAAAGAATATGGGTTTGGAGAACATTTAGCATCTTTTAGATCTGTGGGAATGACTGTACCCCAATTTCAAAAAAATCACAATATAACAGAGCAAAAACTACTTGAGGCGGGGCAATTAGCTATTGAACAAGATGGAGCTGAATCATTAATTTTAGGATGCACGTTAGAATTTGGGTTTTACGATAAAATGCAAAAAAAACTCAATATTCCAGTTATTGACCCTTCTATAGCCGCTTTAAAACAAGCCGAACAAGCGGCCATTTTAAAAAGCAACTATAACTGGAAACCTTCAAGAAAATGGAGTTGCCAGCCACCATTGGAAGGAGACATTAAACAATTTGGGCTTTTTGCCATAGATTATGAATTTGGTAATCGGATTATTGTTAAGTAATACCCCATTCTATATGAAACTTATATCATTAATTTATCCTTTAGGAAACGCCTATTATAATAACGAATTATTATCTCAAACCCATGCCGGTGTAACCACCATTGTAGGAACTGTTTTCCTTAAAAAAGGAACAAGAATACCTGCACAAGGTTTTTCTAGGCATCCTTTTAATGAAGTTTCCATAGTTACCAAAGGCTTAATAGAAATGATTAATGAGGAAGACAAAATAATTGGGACCTTAAAACCTGGTATTGCGGTAGTTATAAAAGCGGGCGAGCCGCAAGCAGGCAATGTACTAGAGGATACTGAGCTGATTTATATTTTAAACCAGTTAGAAACAAAAGAATGAAAATAATACGATTTCATAAAACAGGTGGCCCTGAAGTGTTGCAATTTGATGAGGTTGCTCTCGAGAAACCAAAAGGGTTTGAAGTCCTTTTTAAAGCAGAGGCATTTGCTCTTAATCAGGCAGATATTCTATTTATAAATGGGTATCATTACACGCAACCCATTTTCCCTTCTCAAATAGGCTCAGAGGCCACTGGGAAAGTGGTTGAAATTGGAGAGAAAGTTACCAAATTTAAGAAAGGCGACAAGGTAAGTTCCATTGCATTTTATACTCAAAAATATGGTGTACAAGTTGAGTATGCTACGGTTCCTGAGGATTATCTTACTAAAATACCTGATGGTTACAATTTAGAAGAGGCAACTTCATTTTGGATGCAATTTCTTACGGCGTATTATGCTTTATTCAAAATTGGCAAAGTAAAAAAAGGAGATTATGTGTTTATTCCTGCAAGTTCAGTTACGGCAGGTCAAGGAGCGCTTAAAATAGCACAAGATGCTGGTGCCAAAGTAATAGGTTCAACAAGAACGAAAGCAAAAAAGCAATTTTTACGTGGCTTAGGAGCTAACCAAGTTATTGTAACTGATGAAGAAAATACATTGGAAAGGCTAAAGGAAATTTCAGGTGATATGGGAATTAAATTTATTTTTAACCCTATTGGTAGTAGTGAATTTAATCAACATATATGTCAGCGCTTTCTTTTGGTGGGTCAGTAGCCATCTATGCTTTGCTAAGTGGAGAATTTCCTGTTTTCCTATTACTTGATTTGGTTCGTAAAAACACAACACTTCATGCCTATTCAATGTTTAACCATGTTATGTTTAAAGACCAACTAGAGGAAGGAAAAAAATATATTTTAGAAAGAATAGACAAGGCCAGAATAAGGCTTATAGTCGACAAGGTATTTAATTTTAATAATATAATTGATGCCTATAATTATATGCTGTCAAACAAGCAAAAAGGTAAACTCATGAAATTTATAACAGACGATTTTATTAAAAACAACATTACTTATCTTGAATTACGTAATGCCTTAAAATTGGCATTCCGAGATAGTGCAATTGAAAGTCCTCCTAAATTGGCCTACGATTACAAAAATAGAATAAGTAACGAAGAAAACACTCTTTTGTTTATGCCAGCTTGGGACAACAAAAAGTATATAGGTGTAAAATTGATAACAGCAACTCCACATAATAGTGCTAGAAATATTCCGTATTTAAATGGCCTTTATGTGTTATTTAATGCAGAAAACGGAGAGCCATTGGCAGCCATGGATGCTAAATTAATCACCAACATGCGTACGGCTGCAACCTCCGTTTTGGCAACTACTTTTTTGGCGAAAAAAAATGCATCATCTGTTTTAATTTTAGGTAATGGTAGCTTGTCGCCTTATTATATTTCGGCCTATGCATCTATGCCAGGCATAAAAAACATCTACTTATGGGGTCGTAATTTTAACAAATCAAAAAAAGTAATAGAGGGCCTCAATTTGACTAATTCGGCACCTACAGAGGTAGTAAGTTCTTATAAAGATTTAATTTCCTCAGTAGATATTGTAAGCTGTATAACATCAAGTTACGAACCTCTTGTACATTTAGAAGACACCACAAAAGGGCAACATTATGATTTAGTAGGTGCCTATACCGAAAATATGCAAGAAGTAAGTACCGATCTTGTGGCAAGCAGTTCTGTTTTTACAGACAATTTTGACATTACTTTACAACATGCGGGGGAATTAGTAAAAACATTTTTCGAGGGGAAAATGTCTAAAGAAGATATAAAAGGAGATTTTAAGTTTTTATGTAAAGATGATGCGCCAAAACGTTTAAAACAAGATGAAATAACCTTGTTTAAATGTACCGGAATGGCTTTGGAAGATTTGGTGTTTGCAGGTTTAGTCTACGAAAAAAATGCAAAGTAAATATTAATCTTAAATTAAGAGAATATGGAAAAAGAAGAACAAAAAATTAAATGCTTTAGTATTGCTAGTATTTGGTTTGGTGGTATTGTAAGTGTGCCTGCGCTGTTAATTGGTAGTGCTTTAATTTCTTCTTTACCATTTTCTCAAGCACTTTTGGCAGGGTTTGTAGGTTTTGTTTTTGTTGTTTTCTTTATGTCGCTATTAAGTATTGCAGCTGTAGATAAACAAAAAGCAATTGTTCCTTTGGCCTCAAGCAGTTTTGGTTATTTAGGGGCAAATATTATTGTGGGTTTAGTTATAGGTCTTTCTACTTTAGGCTGGTTTGCAGTACAAAGTAATATTGCTGGGGCATCATTTTCTAAAATTGTTTTAGAAATGTCTGGTTTTGATTTTCCTGCATGGTTATCTTCTGTTTTTTGGGGCATTATCATGGTACTCACAGCAGTTTTTGGGTTTAAATACCTTAAATGGCTTAATTATATAGCAGTACCATCCATTATAATATTACTTGCATATGGTTTGTTTGTTACTTTCCAAACACATACTTTTCAGGAGGTTTTAGATTTTAAACCATCAAATGAAAATGGACTTTCATTACTTGCAGCCATCGGTTTGTCTATTGGTTTTATATCAGTAGGCGGTGTTATTGCACCCGATTATAATCGCTTTGCTGTCTCAAAAAAACATGCAATCTGGGGTTCTTTTGTGGGGGTTGTTCCCTCAGCATTATCGCTATTAGCAATTGGAGCTATTTTGGCAATAACGCAAGGTACCTATGATATTGTAGAGATTTTTGGATCATTAGGTTTTCCTTTCTTTGCAATGAGCATTCTTATACTGGCAACTTGGACATCTAATGTTATGAATGTTTATTCGTCGGGTTTAGCTTTTACAAATCTTTTTCAATTACCAGAATCAAAAAGGTCTACGGCAACATTAATAGTTGGGTTGGTTGGTGTAACATTAGCAGCAGCGGGTTTAATTGACCATTTTACACAATTTATAAACATATTAACTATAACTGTAACCCCAGTAGCTGGAGTTGTAATTTCAGACTATTTTATATCAAAATCATTTACAGAAAAAAGTCAACCGTTTAATTGGAGAGGAATGTTTTCTTGGACAATTGGCGTTACTATTATGTTTATCATGACACATGAAATAAAATACGTGCTTGGTATTTTGGGTTCGGCTTTATGCTATTGGTTGTTCCAAAAATTTATTCCTAAAAAAACAATGCAATGAAAAAAATAACTTTAAATGATTTAGATTATATAGCCATGGGGTCTACCGTATTAGGTACTGGTGGTGGTGGTGATCCATATATTGGAAAGCTAATGACTAGAGAAGCAATTAGCCAAAAAGGTACTGTTACATTATTAGATGCCGATACGTTAGACGATGATGCTTTTGTAGTTTCAATAGCTGCCTTTGGTGCACCCATGATTTTGTTAGAGAAGCTTTTTTCTGGAGATGAGTTTTCAAAAGCATTTGATATGATGGAAACCTATCATGGTAAAAAAATTGATGCTATAATTCCGGCCGAAGCTGGAGGACTTAACGGTGTTATACCCATAGGCGTAGCCGCTAATAAAGGTGTGCCATTGGTTAATGGTGATGGTATGGGGCGTGCTTTTCCTAGACTAGAAATGGTAACATTTACTTTACACGGAATATCAGCCTCACCTATGTCACAAGCAGACGAAAAAGGCAATACAGCAATATATAACGCTATTAATAATGTTTGGGGAGAAACCCTCTTGGGGAGTACCACTATACAAATGGGAGGTAGTTGTGCCATTGGTGCTTTTCCTATGACAGGTAAACAAGTAAAAAAGGCGGCTGTAAAAAATATAGTAACTTTTGCTTACGAAATTGGAAAAGCAATTCTTAATGCAAAAAAAAACAAAGAGAATCCGCTTGAAAAATTATTAGAGACAACCAAAGGAATTAAACTTTTTCAAGGTAAAATAAGTAACATTAAAATAGCTTCCGATGGTAGATGGAACAGAGGTGTTTGTGAAATTGCCGGCTTAAATGAATACGACGGAAGTGAGATGGTGCTCGATTTTCAAAACGAATTTCTTATGGCAAAACGTGATGGCAGGCCAGTTGCGATCACTCCAGATTTAATTGTGCTTTTAGATGCCGAAAACGCACACCCTATAACTGCAGAAACCATGCAATACGGCGCACGCGTTATCGTGATTGGCATGCCATGCGACAAACAATGGCGTACGCCTGAAGGAATTATTTTAGGAGGCCCTACAAAATTTGGTTACAAAGAAACCTATGTGCCTCTAGAACAGTTGATATAAACTCATTGCGCTTTTAAAAAAACAATTATGGCTTACTACAAAATAGGAATTGATGTTGGAGGTACAAATACCGATGCAGTATTGGTTACACATGATAATGTAATTTTATCTAAAACTAAACAGACTACCACAGCCAATGTAAGTAAAGGTATTAAGAATGCGTTAGAAGAAGTACTTAGGCTTCATCCTGTAAACTTATCCGAAATAAAATATGTAATGTTAGGCACAACCCATTGCACAAATGCATTGGTTGAACGCAAAGAATTGAATAAAGTTGGGGCATTGCGTTTGGCATTACCAGCATCAAAAGCAATACCAACCATGACGGATTTTCCTGAGGATTTAAAACAACTTTTGGGTAAACACTTTTATATGGTACATGGTGGTTTTGAATATGACGGGAGGGTTTTGCACCCACTTTTAGAAGATGAAATAAAAGGGTACTTAGAAAAAATGAAAGGCGATATAGATTCACTTGCTATAACTGGTGTTTTTTCAAAAATAAATAATGAACAGGAACTACAGGTAGCAAAATGGGCACAAGAAGTTTTAGGCAATGAGATTAAAATTAGCTGTTCGAACCAAGTGGGAGGTTTGGGTATTTTAGAGCGTGAAAATGCTACAATTATAAATGCGGCTCTTAAAAATGTAGCTGATAAAATGGTAATTGCTTTTCAAGCTACCATGGCAAAAATTGGCATAAAAGCGCAATTATTTATTGGCCAAAATGATGGTACTTTAATGTCATTAGAACAAGCAAAAGATTTTCCTGTGCTTACTATTTCATCAGGTCCAACAAATAGTATTCGTGGTGCAGGAGCCTTATCAAAAATTAAAAACGGAATTGTAATTGATGTTGGCGGCACTACCTCGGATGGAGGTGTGTTGGTCAACTTTTTTCCTCGCGAAAGTTCCCAAGCAGCACAAATAGGAGGTGTACTTACTAATTTTAGAATGCCCGATGTTGTTGCTGTAGGAATTGGTGGCGGTACCATAGTCCGATTTAAAAATGACGAATGTGTTTTAGGCCCAGATTCTGTGGGTTACAAATTATTAGAGAAAGGGCTGGCCTTTGGAGGAGATACGCTAACACTTTCAGATATTATGTTGAGTAGTGGGGAAGTTGAAATTCCCAATACAGTATCTCAACATGAATTACAACAAAAAATAGCTTCCTACACTCAATTAGAATATCCAATTGTTATAGCGAAAGTAAAAACTCAGATTCGGTTGAAAATAGAAGATTTAGTAGATAAATTAAAAACCGATGCTAAGCCTATATCCGTAATTGCTTGTGGGGGCGGTGCCTTTTTATTACCAAAAACTATTAATGGTGCTTCCGAAGTACTTTTTCCAGAAAACAGGGAGGTTGCTAACGCCTTTGGAGCGTCAATTGCGCAAATAAGTGAAGAAACGGAAATTGTAATTAATACCGCCGAAAAAAATGAAAAGGAAGAAATGAAAACTTTAATTTTAAAGTGTAAAGAAAAGCTTCTGAAAAACGGCGCAAATAAGAAAACTATAGATGTTATAATCAAAGAAAGCACTCCATTAGCCTATTTACCGGGGGCTGTAAAATTAAAAGTGAAGTTGTGTGCTGAATTTGATAATATATAAAATTAGGATATACAATGTTTCTATCTTGGAGAAGTCTTCCAGTTCAAATCCTTATCAATCTTTTCCCGAAATAAATATATTCTGAAATGACATTCAAAAGAGTATATTTCATAATGTATAAATAACTAAACTATATCTTAAAAAGCATGATATCAAAAAATTTTCGATAGATGATAAATTGGCAACCTTTTTAGAAAGCTAAAATCCCGAAATTACTTCAAGCTAATCTTTTACCATAATGACTCGAATTTTTGAGTAGAATTTCCAAATCCTATAATATTAGCCAAAGCTTAAAATAATAATACAAAGGTACAATAGTGATTTTTAGTATTAAATCATATCAAATCGATCTGTATTTCGTTAAAAATGTTAAAATTTGAAAAGTTTGCAAAAAGTTTGCAAATAAAAAAGCCTCAAAGAGTTAAAACTCTGTGAAGCCTTTATTTTACTAGTGGTCCCACCTGGGCTCGAACCAGGGACCACCTGATTATGAGTCAGGTGCTCTAACCAACTGAGCTATAGGACCGATGATTATTTCTTTATATCAAACTAAATATTAGACTGAAATACCGCAATTTGCGGATGCAATATTACCACTTATTTTTAAACGTTGCAAGAATTCTTTTTTATAAAAACCCTAAATTAGTACTACTCCGTAATGTCTTGACACAGCTCAATCAAAACTCCGTTTGTACTTTTTGGATGTAAAAAAACAACCCATTTGTTATCGGCGCCTTTTTTAAGTCCTGAAACCCCGGGATCGTTGACCACCGTAAAACCTTCTTTTTTTAAGCGTGCCACTTCAGCTAAAATATCATCCACCGCAAAAGCAATATGATGCACACCTTCGCCTTTTTTCTCTAAAAACTTGGCAATTGGGCTGTCAGGGTTTGTGGCTTCTAATAACTCTATCTTATTCTGTCCTGTTTTAAAAAATGAGGTTTTAACCCCCTCAGATAACACTTCTTCCTCTTTATAATACGCTACACCCAATAATTTTTCAAATAAAAAATTCGAAGTTTTTAAATCTTTTACAGCAATGCCAATATGTTCAATTTTGTTCATTTCGTTATTTTTATAGTAGTATCTAGTACTATAGCTCTAAAATACGCATAATCTGTGTATTTTTGTGGTATGGAAACACAAAGACAAAAAAAAATCGGAGGCGTTATACAAAAAGATATCGCTGATGTCTTGCAAAGAGCCGCCACCGACGGCGGACTTAAAGGCACCTTAATATCAGTATCTAAAGTATTGGTAACTACAGATCTTTCTATCGCAAAAGTTTATGTGAGCATTTTCCCTACTAAAAATGCTGATGAGCTTTTAAAGGGCATAAAATCTAACCAACCTTTAATAAAGCACGAATTAGCGCAACGCACTAGGCATCAACTACGCAGAATGCCAGAACTACTTTTCTTTTTAGATGATTCTTTAGAATATATTGACGGAATAGAACAATCACTTAAGGGTGTTAATAATCCTATTGAAAATCCCGATTTATTAGCTAAAAGAAAAAAAGCATAAATTGAATTTTCCGCTGTACATCGCCAAGCGATACGTAAGGTCAAAAAGCAAACAGAGTGCGGTTAATATTATAAACGCAGTAACTTTTGGAGTTATTGTTATTGGAGCTGCAGCTCTTTTTATTGTTTTATCTGGCTTTGCGGGATTAAAATCTTTTAGCCTGTCTTACACCAATTCATTTGATCCCGATTTAAAAGCGCTACCTAAAACAGGGAAATCTTTTTCTATCTCCGAATCACAAAAGGCAGCCTTGGCTAATGTCAAAGGCATTGTAGCCTTTTCCAAAGAGCTAGAAGACCGGGTTTATTTATCGCATAAACAAAAAGACCACATTGCTTTTATCAAAGGTGTAGATGAAAACTATCCTCTTGTTATTGGCATGGATAGTACGCTTTATTTGGGCGATTGGTTTAATGAGCAGCAAGTGGTTACAGGCATTGGCATCGCTAATTTATTGGGCTTGAACATCAATAGTTATCGCAGTCCCTTAGAACTATTAGTGCCAAAACCTGGAACCCAATCTCTTACCCAACAAGGGCCTAATACTAGCTTCTTTAATACCGCGCCAGTTGTTTTAAGTGGCGTCTATGCCGTTGAAGCGGAGTTAGACAACAAATATGTTTTTGCAGACCTACCCTTAGTTCAAGCCTTGCTAGAAAAAGATAGTACTCAAATCTCAGGCATCAATTTTAAGTATGCTCCAAATTCAGATGTTACTCAAATTAGAACTGATATTGATAAAATTTTTAATGATACTATTATTTTAAAAGACAGAAAAGAGCTCAACAGCACACTTTATAAAATGTTGAATACCGAAAATGTAGCTACCTACTTAATTTTTACCCTAGTGCTCATCATCGCCTTATTTAATGTGGTAGGAGCTTTTATCATGATGATTTTAGACCAGCAAGGAAACTCAAAAACCTTGTACAGTTTGGGTGCTACGATAAAAGAATTAAGACGTATTTACTTTATGCAAGGCGTTATCGTTACCTTTTTAGGCGGACTTATAGGAGTGCTTCTGGGGTCGCTTTTAATTTGGTCGCAATTGGCTTTTGAATGGTTGAAAATAAGTGCAAATCTAGCCTACCCTGTCGCCTATCAATGGATTAATGTTTTGATTGTTTTAGGCACCATTACCATTCTAGGGATTATTGCGTCAAAAATTGCGAGTAGTCGGATTAATAAATCCTTACTGAAATAATTCTATTGTGCCAATTTGTAAAAAGAAACAATATATAAATACTTCATTGATTTTAAAATTATATGGAATGTAACAATTTACTAATGTGAAAATATAATAATACTTTTCAATACGGACTCCCTGCGGTCAATGAGCGAAGTCAAAATGAAAGCTGTTTAATATTTTCATTCTAATTTCAAAGTAAAGACCATCAATTCTTCATTGGTGAAAATTTGAGAAATTCATGTCTAAAATTATTTTACTCCGATAATTACTAACTTATAGTAATATACGACGGAGTAAGAGTTCTCCCCTTTTGGGCGTTGCACTGAGCGGAGTCGAAGTGGGTGTTAGAGGGGGCTAAACTGATAATCTCCAAAAACCTCTAAAACTTCATCAAAAGCAGCAAAAACATCTTCTGAATGATCACTAGTGACCATTTTCATGCGGTGTTCTTTAAAGTTCGGAATGCCCTTAAAATAGTTGGTGTAGTGCCTTCTGGTTTCAAAAACGCCTAATAGTTCACCTTTCCAGCCAATCGCCATTTCAAGATGTCGCCTTGCAACAGCCACCCGTTCTTCCATAGTCGGCGGATTTAAATGTGTTCCTGTATCAAAAAAATGTTTTACTTCTCTAAAAAACCAAGGATAGCCTATACTAGCTCTGCCAATCATAGCGCCATCTAAACCATATTCATCACGCATTTTCATAGCGGCCTCTGGTGTATCTACATCGCCATTCCCAAACACAGGAATATGCATTCGTTGGTTGTTTTTTACTTCGGCAATAGGTGCCCAATTGGCATGGCCTTTATACATTTGTGCACGTGTTCGCCCATGTATAGATATCGCTTTGCAACCAACATCTTGCAAACGTTCGGCAACTTCTACAATCCTTATAGAATCATCATCCCAACCCAAACGTGTTTTGACGGTAATGGGCAATTTGGTATGTTTTACCATGGCTTCGGTTAAAGAAACCATTAAATCTATATCTTTTAAAATTCCGGCTCCAGCACCTTTACTGACCACTTTTTTAACGGGACATCCAAAATTAATATCGATAATATCAGGGTTCGATTTTTCAACAATCTCCACCGATTGTAACATCGACTCCAAATTAGCACCAAAAATCTGAATACCGACTGGTCTTTCTTTTTCGTAAATATCCAATTTCATAATGCTTTTAGCGGCATCACGAATTAACCCTTCTGAGGAAATAAATTCGGTAAAAACTACATCAGCACCCTGTTCTTTGCATAAAGCACGGAACGGAGGATCACTCACATCTTCCATAGGCGCAAGTAATAATGGGAAATTTGGTAATTGTATGTCTCCTATTTTTGGCACAATAACATTGTTAAATTAAAAAATTATTTTTTTAGCTCTCAATTCGACCATGCTCATTGCATGCCTTTGGAGAGGTCAGAATTAACTTTTGGTAATTCTGGGTAAGACTTTACATCTTTTTAAAAAGATATCTCTACTTCTACTTTTTCACCTTTTCTATCTACCACAACTTTGGTGGTGTTTCCTTCTTCAAAGCTAGAAAGTGCCCGCATATAACTCATCATATCAATAATGGTACTATCGCCCAATTGAATGACAATGTCGCCTTTTTGTAGGCCTGCTTTTTGCGCTGGTCTGTCTTCACTTATACCATCAATACGCATGCCTTTACCATCAAATAAATAATCAGGAACTACACCTAGTGCAACCTTAAAACGTGGGACTTCTTCACTTTCATTTTTTGTTTTTCTAAAGGATAATTTCTCACTTTTATCTAAATCAGAAATAAGGTTAAAAATATAGTTTGTTATCAACTGCATGCCTTCGTAATTCAATTTATTGGCATCATCCGACGGTTTGTGGTAATCTTCATGCTGACCCGTAAAAAAATGTAGTACAGGAATATCTTGCAAATAAAAAGAGGTATGATCTGATGGGCCAACGCCAGATTCATTTAAAACCAATTTAAAATCAGTATTTGAAGCATTTAAAACCTGATTCCAAATGGGTGCTGTGCCTGTTCCGCTAATCGACAAGGTTTTGTCTTCTCTAAGTCTGCCTACCATATCCATATTCAGCATATAATTAGCGTTTAATAAGTTTATCGTGGGGTTTTTGGCAAAAAAGTTGCTTCCTAAAAGCCCCATTTCTTCGCCCGAAAAAGCCATGAATAGGTAGTTATTATTGATGTTTACTTTCTGTAGCGTATCTGCTAATTTTAAAAGAATAGCCACGCCACTTGCATTATCATCAGCACCATTATGTATGGCTTCGCCTTCGCGGTATAAAGAACCTTCGCCGCCCATTCCTAAATGATCGTAATGTGCGCCAATGATAATTGTATTTACGGCTTTATTATCAATATAACCAATTACATTTGTTCCTGTTATAGTACTATCGCCAGCTACAAATTCTACCTGACCGTGTGGATCTTTTTTGGGTTTAAACGTAAAGGTTTGGTAATAGGTACCTGCATGACCTTTTGGGCTTAAACCGATGTTTTTCATCCGGTTCATAACATAATCAGCGGCTTGTAACTCGTATTTTGTACCTGTTTCTCTACCTTCAAGAGCATCACTCGCTAAAAAATTTACATCATCTGCAAAGCTTATTATTTTTTCTGGCTCTGATTTGCATCCGATAACAAATAATAAAAAAACGGGGAGTAGTTTCAAATTTCTCATTTTACTGTAATTTTGTGTAAAATTAAGCATCCATGAAGAATTTTTTACTATTCCTTTCAATTATCTCATTAGCAGCCTGTAAAAGTGATCCTAAAAAAGAGGTGGTAACTGAAAAAGAAACAAAACCGTCTTTAATGGCGGGTAATGATACGCTAATTTATCCTGAAGAAAAAAACTTTAAAAGCATCCGTCAAATCACTTTTGGTGGCGATAATGCCGAAGCATATTGGAGTTTTGACGATAAGCAATTGGTTTTTCAATCGAATAACACCAGCTGGGATGTTAATTGCGACCAAATGTTTTTGATGAACGTAAATGAAAGTTTTGAAAACAAAAAACCACCCATGGTAAGTACAGGAATGGGTAGAACCACTTGCGCTTATTTTTTACCCGATAATAAGCATTTTGTTTACGGTTCTACGCATTTGGCAGATAAGGAATGTCCGGAAGTGCCTTTACGTAAAAACGGGAATTATGTTTGGCCAGTATATGATTCGTTCGATATTTTTGTATCAGATTTGGAAGGTAATATAACCGCACAACTCACTACTGAGCCTGGTTACGATGCAGAAGCTACCGTTTCTCCAAAGGGTGATAAAATAGTATTTACCTCAACACGAAGTGGCGATTTGGAATTGTACACTATGAATTTAGATGGAACTGGTGTGAAACAAATTACGGATGAATTAGGCTATGATGGTGGTGCTTTTTTCTCGCCTGATGGCACAAAATTAATCTTTAGAGCATCACGTCCAAAAACACCAGAAGCCATAAAAAAGTATAAATATTTATTGGCGGACGGTTTGGTAGAACCTACAGATATGGAATTATTTATTTGTAATGCTGACGGCACTGAATTAAGACAACTAACCTTCTTAGGAAATGCGAATTGGAGTCCATTTTTTCATCCTTCTGGAAAAAAAATATTGTTCTCTAGTAATTTTGAGGCTGAAAAAGGTTTCCCATTCAATTTATATATGATTGATGTGGATGGAAAAAATCTAGAGCGCGTAACACATAGCGAAACTTTTGATGCTTTTCCTGTTTTTTCAAATGACGGTAAAAGCTTAATTTTTTCGAGTAACCGAAATAATGGCGGTAGTAGAGATACCAATTTGTTTATTGCAGAGTGGCAGGAGTAAAAAGAAGCCTCCCCCAGCCCCTCCGGTACTTCGACTTACTTCGGCTGCGCTCAGCATAAGAGGAGGGGAGTTATATGCATTATGGCTAAATAATTGTTTCCTAAAAAAGGCAAAAAATAAAGTAGAATTAATATGTCGGATATTTCAATTTTTGATAATAACGCCATATTTCTAATGGTATTGTTTTTATTTGCGCCTATGTGAGATTTTGTTACTAGTTGGTTTTTTCTTCAAATCCTCAGAAAAAGCTAAAACAGCAAACTGGTTATTTTTTATGGCTTTGGGATATTTTATTCTGCTAATGTTATTGGTTTTAGCATTGCTTTTATAAAAATAAAAGCCTCACCAATCCCCTCTAAAGAAGTAGAGCTATGTGCTGTGCTGGAAGCAACTAAACCTAAAAGCTTTAAATTATAAAAAATTCTTGAATAAAATTTTTTACCGGGGGTTTATTTGCTGATCAGTTTTGGCACTTGTGGCGTTTTGCTTTCAGGATTTTAACTTTAATCTTTATTTAAACGTTCGCGCTCCGCTTTTTCTAGCGCTCGTTTGTTGTCTAAAAGTCTAAAATTGCCAAAATTATAGGTAAATCCAAATCGAACAAATTGTGTTTCGGGTCGGCTAAACCTGAAATTATCTTGATTTAAATACTTTGAAGTTAAAGTTGTATTTGCCTTACCTAACAAATCTTCCGCTATTAGAGAAACAACAGCTCTTTTCTGCCAAAGACTTTTTCGCAACCCAAAGGTTAAGTTGGTCGTCTCAGAAAACACATAAGAACCCTGTAAAAATCGTGACAAATAAACTAGTCCTAGCTCTCCTGTAAACGTACCGTCTTTTGATAGTGTAAGATAATTGGTCAACGAGCCGTAAAAACCTTTAATCTGGTTGGTTACTATCTGATTATTACTTTCCTCAGCAATAAAAGTTTCTCTTTCCGAGAAAACAGAGGTATAGGCATATACATACCAATTTTTAATGAGGGACTTGCTATAGGTGAAATCTAATCCGTAAGATTCGCTCTCTAGCACATTTTGTTTTAGTTCACGGATGGTTTGGTTTTCATTATCTTGAAAAGCTAAAGTGCTAATCAGATTGCCATTATTTCTGTAATACACGTCAAAATAGTAGGTATCTTCTAAAGTGTAATTAAAATTAACATTGTGACTAAAAGCAGGCCTTAAATTTGGATTTCCTGTATTAAAGTTATTTTCATTTAAAAAATAGCTAAAAGGATTTAGTTCTTCATACCTTGGTCGTGTTAATTTACGACTGTAATCTAAAGAAAAACTATGGTTTACGGAAGGGCTATGATAAATATAAGCCGATGGAAAAAGTTCAAAATAATTTTGGATGTTTTCGATGTTTGAGCTTATGGATTCCCCTATAACATCAGTATATTCACCTCGTAGTCCTACTTTTATCGACCACTTTTCCCAATCTCTTAAAGCGCTTATATAGCCTGCACCTATACTTTCATTATAGCTGAAATTATCAGACAAGCTATTGTTTAAAATCTGATTATTTGCTGCCACATTAAAAAAATCGATTCCGCTTTGCGAGGCTATGGATGAAAACTTAACGCCGCTATTAAAGGTTAAACTTTTTATGGGTGTGGTATAATCTACCTGAGCTGTTACAATTTCAATATTTTGTTTGGAGTCTGTTGAAAAGTCAAAATTTCTAATAAACAGATTGGCAGGGTTAAAATAATCAGTAAATACCGCTTGATTTTGCGTTTCTTCGAATGTTGTAACATGAGCATTAAATGTTAAAGAAGCTCCCTCTGTGCTTAGCTTGTGTATAAACGAAAGATCAACGCCAAGGTTGATATTGTCATTTTCTAAAGCACTATTGGTTTGTAAACTTGAGTCTAACACCTGTTGTGTATTACGCATGGCAGTAGAAAGTGCATTATTAAAACGTTTATTTGGTGAGAATGATAAGTTCGAGGTGATATTTAGCGCATTTTTCTCATCAAAATCATAATCTAAAATTAAAGTTGCATTTTGTGCCAAAGATCGCGTAGTTCTGCTGAATTTTGTATCCCATACAGCAAAACGAGTATTGCTTGCATCAATAAAATTAATCCCACTATCATCAAGTTTTAACTCCTTTCTAGGGTTGATGCTATAATTAGCAAAAATATTTAATTTGTCTTTTTTAAAGTAATGACTAGTTCCTATGGCATATTTAGGGAAAACCGACTGTTCAAAATTTCCATTTACGCTGCCTTTATATCCTGGAATAATTATTTTACTTGTGATAATATTTAAAATAGCTGAACTTTCTGCTTCGTATTCTGCTGGAGGATTATGGATCACCTCAATAGCTTTTATATTGACTCCGGAAAAGCTCTCTAATAAATTTTTAACTTCACTTGAGGAAAGCTGAACCTTTCTATTATTTAGATAAATTGTTGCGCTTTGGTTTCTAATTTTTAAAACGTCTTGAAGTACAATAACTCCAGGTGTTCGCTTCAAAATATCCCATGAGCTACCCTGTGATACAACGGAGTTTTCTACATTAAAAATTAACCTGTCTGCTTTTCTCTCCATCGTAGGATTATTAGAAAACACAATCACTTCATCTAATTGTTGGGTATCTTCCTCCAGCAAAATAGCGCCAATATTGATCTCTTTAGAAATATCAATAGGTAAAAGGGCAGATTTTTTGTTGATATAACTAGCTTGTAAAAAATAAATATCTGGTTCGATATTGTCAATTGTAAAAAATCCGGTTTCATCGGCAGACACTCCAGAAACCATCGAGGAATCGCTTATTTTCAGTAAAAGTACACTTGCATAGGCAATGTTTTGATTTGTATTATTTTTTACCTGTCCAGATACCTTAAATACCTGCGCTGATAAAAAGCCCATATAAAAGAAAAAAAACAACAGAAATAGGGTCTTTAAAGCATTCAAACAGCGTTGGTTTTGGTTTTGGTCAAATTTAACTAATATTTAAGTTTTTTTTTACAAATAATGTAATCATTTTAAAAAAATTTCTGGTTTAAGTCAATTTATACCATATTTCTAGTGTTCCCATAATCTTTGGTCAACAAATGGATTATCTTTGCAGCTGCTTAAATCAACAATAGATAAAGCAATAAAAAAAAATTGACTACTGAAAATATTCAGCATACATGAAAAACATAAGAAACTTCTGCATTATTGCGCACATAGATCACGGTAAAAGTACCTTAGCCGATCGTTTGTTAGAATTTACCGGCTCTGTTACTGATCGTGATAAAAAAGCACAGGTGCTAGATAGTATGGATTTGGAGCGCGAGCGCGGTATTACCATAAAAAGTCATGCTATTCAGATGGATTATACCTACAAAGGCGAGCAGTATGTGTTAAATTTAATCGATACGCCTGGCCACGTAGATTTTTCTTACGAAGTTTCAAGATCTATTGCGGCTTGCGAAGGTGCGCTGTTAGTGGTTGATGCCGCTCAAAGTATTCAAGCACAAACGATTAGTAATTTGTATTTGGCCTTAGAGAACGACTTAGAAATAATTCCGGTACTTAATAAAGTTGATTTGCCAAGCGCAAATCCTGAAGAAGTTACGGATGATATTGTAGATTTATTAGGCTGTAAGGCCGAAGAAGTTATCCCCGCTAGTGCAAAAACTGGGATAGGCATCGAAGAAATTCTCTCGGCGATTATTGAGCGTATTCCGCCGCCAAAAGGCAATTTAGGTGAATCCTTACAAGCTTTAGTTTTCGACTCTGTTTACAATCCTTTTAGAGGCGTTGAAACCTATTTTAGAGTGATAAATGGCGAAATTAAAAAAGGCCAAAAAATAAAATTTGTTGCCACCGATAAAGATTATTACGCTGACGAAGTAGGCACACTAAAACTTACACAACACCCAAAACAAAGCATTAAAGCGGGTGATGTTGGCTATTTAATTACAGGAATTAAAGATGCACGAGAAGTTAAAGTAGGTGATACCATTACCGATGCTGCAAGCCCAACAAAAAACCCAATCGGAGGTTTTGAAGATGTAAAACCGATGGTTTTTGCTGGTATTTATCCTGTGGATACCGAAGAATTTGAGGAGCTGCGTTCTTCCATGGAAAAATTACAGTTAAATGATGCCTCTTTAGTTTTTGCTCCAGAAAGTAGTGCCGCACTTGGTTTTGGTTTCCGTTGTGGTTTCTTAGGAATGTTACACATGGAAATTATTCAAGAACGTCTGGAGCGTGAGTTTGATATGACGGTCATTACCACGGTACCCAACGTAAGTTACCATGCTTTTACCAGAAAAGATAGTGAAGTTCCCTTAATTGTAAATAATCCAACCGATTTACCAGACCCTTCTACGATAGATCGTGTGGAGGAACCATATATAAAAGCGACGATTATTACAAAGTCAGACTTTGTGGGGAATGTGATGTCTTTATGTATTGAAAAAAGAGGCATCATTACCAACCAAACCTATTTGACTACAGATAGGGTAGAATTAAGTTTTGACATGCCACTCGCAGAAATTGTATTTGATTTTTACGACCGCTTAAAAACAGTCTCTAAAGGATATGCTTCTTTTGATTATACGCCAATTGGGATGCGTGCATCTAAATTAGTTAGGGTTGATATTTTATTGAACGCACAACCGGTTGATGCTTTATCTGCATTAATACATTTTGATAACGCTGCGAATATCGGAAAAAAAATGTGTGAAAAGTTAAAAGAACTCATCCCTAGACAACAGTTTGATATTCCGATTCAAGCGGCTATTGGTTCTAAAATTATCTCAAGAGAAACCATTAAAGCCTTGCGAAAAGATGTTACTGCCAAATGTTACGGCGGTGATATTTCTCGTAAAAGAAAGCTCTTGGAAAAACAAAAAAAAGGGAAAAAGCGTATGCGTCAAGTAGGGAATGTAGAAATTCCGCAAGAAGCATTTATGGCCGTTCTTAAATTGAACGATTAAAAACTGTTGCTTATAGTACCCTTTGTCAAATCTTAGAAATTAGCGAATATCTACTTCTTAAATTTTTAGGATAATGATATTTGGTGAATGAACTCACTAAAAAAAATAATATTTGAGGTATTGACCATATACCAATATGATAAATGGCATTCTTAGAGAAACTAATATTGATAAACTAGGAACAGGCAAAGCCATCAACTTGGTTGGTCGAAGAAAAGTTGGCAAAACCACTTTTATCCAATCTATTCTAGAAAGCAAACCACATTTATTTTTAGATTGAGGCTTAAAAATGAGTACAATTTAGCTTGATTAGCTCAAAAATTTAATGCTAAATATCTTTTTTTAGTGCAAGGCGTAGTACTCATCTAAGCTTTATCTTCTAACTCCATTTCTTTATCAATAGAGTCATCAACCTCAAACTTTTTACCTAAATACACCAATTTAAATTCATTAGTAATGTCTTCAAATTGTGTGCTAAATGATGGTATAATTTTTAAATCGCCATCAGGTGATTTTAGAAAAATAGGAATAATATCAGCATCTGCTTTTGTAATTTCTATCAGGCTGTTGTAATGTTCTGTTGATTTTAAATCTATTTCTTGAATAACCGGGTACTGTCTAACTATTTCGGTTAGTTTAATAAAATCATCGGTATGAGAAAAAAGACCTTCTTTTGGGCTGTTTTCAGGATCGCTCATCTCATCTGCCGTAACCAATCTAAAAGCCCCATGTTCACCAAATTCTTTGGTAAATTTATCCATAGCATACTTGTTGATGTCGGAGTTGCCTGTTAATGCCATTAAGTAGCCCACATCACTTAACTCTAGATTGTCTGTAAGGGTATCAGAATATATATTGGCTTCAATCGCATCTAAGCCCATTTTTCTTGCCTTATTGACATTGGTTGCGTTGTTGTCTATTAAAACCACGTGCCTATTGTTATTCTTCAAATAAACACCAATTAGCCTTGATGCCTTTGATGCACCAATAATTAAAATACCTTCTGATTTCTTTAAAAATACGCCGACCAGTTTAGCAAAAAGTCTTGCTGTGGTAGCATTTAACAATACTGTGCCTAAAACAATCATAAAAACCAAAGGGGTTATATATTCCGCTCCTGGTTCTCCTCTGGCTATTAGTTTAGAGCCAAATAAAGAGGCAATACCCGCAGCTACAATTCCTCGTGGCCCCACCCAACCTATAAATAGTTTTTCATTAAATTTTAGATTAGAGCCTCGTGTACTTAAAAAAACGCCTACTGGTCTAATAATAAAAACAATAATAGCAAATAAAACTAAGGTTTGCCAAGTAAGAATGAGTTGTAAATCAGCAATATTAATATTTGCGGCTAAGAGAATAAAAAGTATCGAAATTAAAAGAATACTCAGGGATTCTTTAAAATAAAGCAATTCTTTTTTGTTTGGCAAATCCATATTACCCAACACCATCCCCATTACTACTACGGCTAAAAGTCCCGATTCGTGGGCAAAAATATCAGACTCCACAAATACAAGCAGCACTGTAGATAATGAAACAACATTTAATAAATAATGAGGAATATAATTTCTTTTTATGGCAAATGCCAATCCGTGAGCAAAAGTAAATCCGAAAGTGAAACCAAATAATAAAATTTTACCAAATTCGATTAATGCCGTTTGGGTGTAGGCTTGCCCTTCTCCTACACTAATAAACTCAAATACTAATACCGCAGCTAAAGCTCCGATAGGATCGATTAAAATACCTTCCCATTTTAAAACGGTTGACACATCCTTTTTAAGTGGAATATTACGCAATATCGGGGTAATTACAGTAGGTCCTGTAACGATAATCAATGCTGAAAACAAGAAACACATCTGCCAGCTTAATCCAAAAATATAATAAGCAGCAATGGCAGCTCCAAAAAAAGTAACTAGACTTCCTAAAGTAATCAACTTTGTAATAACGGGGCCTACATTTTTTATTTCGGCCCGTTTAAGGGTTAAGCCGCCTTCAAATAAGATAACGCTAATGGCCAAGGACACAAAATAATACAAGCCATCCCCAGGAAATAAACCTTTGGTGCCATTCCAAATAGGTTCAATTAATTTTGAACCGTCTATGGTGTATAAAGTAGCAATAGGGCCTACTAATAATCCTATTAAGATTAAAGGTAAAATGGCAGGAAGCTTCAATCTCCATGCTACCCATTGGGCAACAATCCCCAATACAATAATTCCTGCAAGTTCAAGCATACATTATTTTTTTTGGAAAATTACAGTTTTTATTTTAAGTAGTCAATTTTAAAACCACATCTAAATAAAAATGAGCAGGACTAAAATTGATTATGGCTTTTATTAAACATAAAATAGCTCGCTATCTTCTTCTTTAATATTGTAGAAATAGACCTTCCTTATTTATCCAATTCGTTAAAAACTCTTAATTAATCTTATTTGATTATTCATTTTCTTAAATTTCAAGATTATTTGCAATTCATGAAGTTATACCCCATAGAAACAGGTAATTTTAAGTTAGATGGTGGAGCTATGTTTGGTGTTGTTCCTAAAACACTTTGGAACAAGACAAACCCCGCTGACCATCAAAATAGAATAGACCTCGCTGCCCGCAGTTTACTAATAGAAGACGGCAATCGGCTGATTTTGATTGATACCGGAATGGGCAACAAACAATCTGACAAATTTTTTAGTTATTATGATATGTGGGGTGACCATAATATGGATAAATCACTCAAAAAACACGGATTTCAGAAAGATGATATTACCGATGTTTTTTTAACACATTTGCATTTTGATCATTGTGGTGGAAGCATTCAATGGAATAAAGAACGCACAGGCTACGAACCTGCTTTTAAAAATGCTAAATTCTGGACTAATGAGGACCATTGGAACTGGGCAACAAAGCCCAATAATCGCGAAAAAGCATCTTTTTTATCAGAAAATTTATTGCCCATGCAAGAAAGCGGCCAACTGAACTTTATCGCTAAAACCACCCTTAACGAATTTCAATATGGATCCGAATTAGGTTTTGATATTCTCTATGTAAATGGGCATACCGATAAACAAATGATTCCACATATTAATTACCAAGATAAAACCATTGTTTTTATGGCCGATTTACTGCCTACTGTAGGGCATATTCCACTACCCTACGTCATGGGTTATGATACTCGCCCTTTATTAACACTTGCCGAAAAAGAAAAATTTCTAAAAAAAGCAGCAGCCAATAACTTCTACCTTTTTTTAGAACATGATGCGCACCATCAAATTTGCACCTTGGAAGAAATAGAAAATAAGGTACATTTAAAAAATAGTCATATTTTCGAAGAAATTTTTTAATTAAAAGCCATAACCGTCATTTATAATCTTAAAATTATTTCCCCTATGAATTTCCATTTTCCAAAAAACATGTTTGCTCTAATCGCAAGTGCAGCATTATTAGCAAGCTGCGGAGCAGCCCCGGTATTACTTAATACCCCTATTGAAAATATAGATGCTATTCCTCTCAAGATTGCTGATTTAACAGAAACACAAAAACAAAACTGGGGTCATGCTGATCTTATATTAGATACCATTCCCGGAATGGCAGTTGAAAGAGCTTACTCAGAAATTATAAAAAACAAAAAAGGTGAAAAAGTAATTGTAGCCGTTTTAGACTCTGGTATTGATTTAAAACACGAAGATTTAGTCAACGTACTTTGGAAAAACCCTAAAGAGATTCCTGGAAATAATAAGGACGATGATAATAATGGCTATGTTGACGATATTTACGGCTATAACTTTTTAGGCGAATCATACAATGAGCAATTAGAAATGACGCGTATAGTTAGGCTTAAATTAGGTGATGCCGCATATCAGACAAAAGCAAAAGCTGAATTAGACAAGAAATATGACGAAGCACTGAAAAACAAAGAATATTACGAGCAAATATTGCAAACTGTAAAAACTTCTGATGCCGCTATTCAAAAGGAATTAGGAAAAACAACTTATACTAAAAAAGAAGTTGCCGCTCTAAAACCAAAAGACGAAGCCATGCAACGAAGCGTTGGCATGATCAATCAGGTTTTTAGCTTTGCGGAGGATGTTCCAAGCTTTATTAAAGATATTACTGGAGCAATAACATCGATGACGGATCAATTAAATTACAATTTAAAGGTTGATTTTGACGGTAGAACAGTGGTTGGCGACAAACCTTATGATATTACCGATACTAATTATGGTAACGGTAACCCACAAAGTCGTTCAGAAGATGAAAGTCATGGTACGCACGTAGCAGGGATTATTGCAGCGCAACGTGGCAACGGAAAAGGTGTTGACGGTGTGGCCAATAATGTGGCTATTATGAGCATTAGAGCGGTACCCAATGGCGATGAGTACGATAAAGATATTGCTTTGGGGATTCGATATGCTGTTGATAACGGCGCAAAAATCATCAATGGAAGTTTCGGAAAAGGCTTTTCGCCTAATGCCCAATGGGTATATGATGCCATAAAATACGCTGCGGATAACGATGTGCTTTTTATTCATGCAGCGGGTAATGATGGTGAGAATTTAGATGATCCCACAAATGCTAATTTTCCAAACGATCAAATAAATAACGGGGCTGAATTTACAGATAATGTGATTACAGTTGGTTCACTGACCAGAAAGTATGGCTCAGAATTGGTGTCTTCATTCTCAAATTATGGGACTATTAATGTAGATGTTTTTGCGCCTGGTAGTGATATTTATGCCACCATGCCAGGCAATAAATACGATTTTAATAGTGGTACTTCGATGGCTGCTCCTGGTGTTGCTGGCGTTGCTGCATTAATTAGATCGCAATATCCAAAACTAAAAGCTAGTGAGGTTAAACAAATTATTTTACAGTCAGGTTTAACAACCAAAGCTAAAGTGGTCGTTGCTGGAAATCCTGCAACATCAAGTAATTTTAATACCCTATCAAAATCTGGCAAACTAGTAAATGCCTACAATGCACTTATCCTTGCTCATCAGGTTTCTACTGGTAAAGTGAAATTATAATTGAGGGAAGAGAGAAAAGAGAGAAGAGAAGAGAGAATTGAATAAAATTTGAAATTTGGCGCTTCATGGTGGGCTTAAGCAATGAAGTGGCATGGTAATAATTTAGAAGTATAAAAATCTATTTTACAGCAGTTATCACTTGTCTTTTTTCTCTTCTCTATATTCTTCTATCCAAAAAAGTATCAATACACTTAAACTAAGTTATTCAAATGAAAAAAGTACTCCTATCCTATTTAATGGTATTTTCAAGTGTTGCTATGGTAGCACAAAGCG
Organism: Cellulophaga sp.; assembly: GCA_041738035.1. Taxonomy (GTDB): domain Bacteria; phylum Bacteroidota; class Bacteroidia; order Flavobacteriales; family Flavobacteriaceae; genus Cellulophaga. The sequence goes on along the minus strand of JBGSQM010000117.1, from coordinate 4,628 downwards.
CCAGTTATTGGCAGCAACATGTAGACTATACTATGGATGTTTCTATGGATGTAAAAACACATCAATTTACAGGAACACAAAAATTAGTCTATACCAACAATTCTCCAGAGGACCTGAACAGGGTATATTACCATTTGTATTTTAATGCCTTTCAACCAGGGAGTGAAATGGATATTCGCTTACAATCTATCGCTGATCCTGATAAAAGAATGATGAACGGCAACCAAAGCAGAATTGCTACTTTAAAACCTGATGAAATAGGATTTTTACGCATAAACTCCCTTTCACAAAACGGAAAATCGGTTTCGTTTGTAGAAGAAGGTACAGTTTTGGTGGTAACCTTGGCTGAACCAATCCCGTCAGGCGGTAAAGCCACTTTCGATATGACTTTTAAAGGACAAGTGCCTTTACAAATTCGTCGTTCTGGTCGTAATAGCTCAGAAGCGGTTGCGCTTTCCATGAGTCAGTGGTATCCAAAATTAGCGGAATACGATTTTGAAGGCTGGCATGCCGACCCTTATATTGCTCGTGAATTTCACGGCGTTTGGGGTAATTTTGATGTAAAACTTACGATTGATAAGGAATATACTGTTGGTGGAACAGGGTATTTACAAAACCCACAAGAAATTGGACACGGATATGAAGCTCCTGGTACCAAAATACCAAAACAAAAAGGCAAAACCTTAACTTGGCATTTTAAAGCGCCTATGGTTCACGATTTTATGTGGGCTGCTGATCCTAATTATATCCACGACACTTTAAAAGTTGAAAATGGCCCAATGCTTCATTTTTTATACAAAAACAAGCCAGAAATCGCTGAAAATTGGAAAAATCTACAGCCTAAAACTGCCGAAATGATGGAGTTTTTCGGAAAAAACATCGGTAAATACCCTTACGAGCAATATTCGGTAATTCAAGGTGGTGATGGTGGTATGGAATACGCAATGGCAACCCTAATTACGGGCGAACGCAAATTTGGTAGCTTGGTAGGAGTTACCGCTCACGAGCTAGCACACACATGGTTTCAGAATGTTTTAGCGACCAACGAAGCCAAACACGGCTGGATGGATGAAGGCTTTACTTCCTTTATTTCCAGTTTATATATGAATGAATATATGCCAGGAAAAAAAGAAAATCCGTTTGAAGGTGCTTACAGAAGTTATGATTATTTGGTGAAATCTGGTAAAGAACAACCGCAAACCACACATGCGGATCGCTATGCAGAAAATATGCCCTACAGCACTGCTGCCTATAGCAAAGGCGAACTATTTTTATCGCAATTAGGCTATGTCATGGGTCAAGATAAATTAATGGAAACCATTAAAAAATATTACGAAGATTTTAAATTTAAACACCCAACTCCAAATGATATCAAAAGAACCGCTGAAAAGGTTTCGGGAATGGAACTAGATTGGTATTTAATGGATTGGACACAAACAACCAACACTATTGATTATGGCATTACAAGTGTTGATGCCGAAGGCCAAAACACTAAAATTACTTTAGAACGCATTGGTTTAATGCCAATGCCCATCGACCTTTTAGTGGTCTATGAAGATGGTACTCAAGAAACTTTTTACGCACCGCTTAGAATGATGCGTGGCGAAAAAGAAAATCCGTATCCTAATCTAAAAAGAACGGTTTTAGCAGATTGGCCTTGGGCTTTTCCTACCTATGAAATAAATGTCAACAAGCCATTAGCTTCTATAAAAGGCATTATGATTGACCCATCGCAATTGATGGCTGATGTGGATGCTGAAAATAATATTTGGGAAAAACAGTAAGAAATAAGGAATAAGGAAAATTAAAAATCCAAGGAGCAACAAACTGTTTCTTGGATTTTATATTTACCCCAATTATTACTTCTAATACCAGAAATTCTAAATGGTAAATTATATAAAACCCAGAATTAAAAAATTTCTCAAGCGGCTGCAATAACAAATGAATACAAAAATGTTCATCTGAGCCTGTCGAAGACCTTGCTAAAGGTTAGATAGCGCTTCTAAAAGCTTTTATAAATCGGTGTTGAAGAAAACAAAGAAAATCAATATTCCGAGTAGTCCATAAGTGAAAAACATTGATAGCTCCAATTGCCACCCTTGACGCCTTTCGATAAAATTTAAGCATGGTAAGGTATATCAACCGAAACAGTATCTTTGTGGTTTATTACAGATTTAAAAAACCTACGTGGAGCACAAGGCTGAATTTACTTATTCCAGAGTTGAAAAACTAAAAAGCAAAAAACTTTTTGAAAAACTTTTTGCTGAAGGCAAAAGTGTTACCCAATTTCCCTTGCGCATGGTCTATGTAAAAACAGGTGATGAACAAATAGTACCTTTTAAAACCGGCGTAACCGTATCAAAACGTAAGTTTAAAAGTGCCGTAAAAAGAAATCGCATTAAAAGAGTGTTGCGAGAAGCCTACCGATTAAACAAAGCAATTGTTTTTAACAATAGTAAAGCCAACTATGCGTTGTTAATTATGTATCTTGGAAATGAAATGCCAGAGTCAAAACTAGTGCATGAGGCGATGGTTGCGCTTTTTAAGAAGTTTAAGGAGAAGGTAGTTGATAGTTGATGGTGTAAAAAAAGCCGAAAGCCAGAAAAAAAGAGAAGAGAAAAGAGAGAAAAGACAAGAGAAAAGGGAGAAAAAAGAAGCCAAAAGCCAGAGGCCGAGATCCAAAAGAGAGAAGAGAAAAGATTTTACTTAAAATTTAAAACTTTTTTGAATTTGTTGTCTTGTACTGAGCGTAGCAGAAGTCTCCACTTGAGCTTGAACTTGATTTATAACTTTAATTAAAAAAATTGCATGAAAAGATTCATCCAAAAGAAAATCATTATTCCTGTTTTAGCCCTTATTTTTATAGTGGTTAGCAGTAGTTTTAAAAGTGAATTTTTTGAAATCGCGAAACAGATTGAAATTTTTACGACCCTATTTAAAGAGCTCAACATGAATTATGTGGATGAAACCAATCCCGCAGAATTGATGGATACCGCCATAAAAAATATGCTCGAAGATTTAGACCCTTACACCCGTTTTTTAAACGAACAGGATGTAGAAGCCTATAAAATTAATAACGCTGGCGAATATTCTGGCATTGGAGCGATTGTCCGCTCCTATAAAGATAAATTAGTGGTCGTCGAGCCTTATAAAAATTATCCTGCAGATAAGGCAGGTTTAAAAGCTGGGGACGAAATCATAAAAATTGGCGATATTCTAGTAAAAGACTTTGAAGACAAGGCCACCGAACTCTTAAAAGGAGCAAATAATACAAGTGTAACCGTTACCTACAAAAGGCAAGGTGTAACCGCTAATACTACCATTACCAGAGAAGCTGTTGAAGTGGATGCCGTGCCATTTTATAAAATGGTGAATGACAAAACAGGCTATATCGTATTGTCTAAATTCAACCAAAAGGCATCAGAGCAAACCAAAGCAGCTTTAATTGCGCTAAAAAATGAAGGGGCAGAAAAAATCATATTAGACTTACGTGGCAATCCAGGCGGTTTACTTTCAGAGGCTATTAACGTTACCAATCTTTTTGTGCCAAAAAACGAGTTGATTGTTACCACAAAATCCAAAGTTAAAAAGTTTAATTCCGAATACAAAACCAAAAACCAAGCTATTGACACCGAAATTCCTTTAGTAGTTTTAGTAAATGGTAATAGTGCTTCGGCAAGTGAAATTGTTTCTGGCAGTTTACAAGATTTAGACCGCGCTGTAGTCATGGGCGCACGTAGTTTTGGTAAAGGCTTGGTACAACGCCCTTTAAAACTTACCTACGGCACACAGCTCAAAGTAACCATTTCAAGATATTACACGCCCTCTGGTCGCTGTATACAGTCTTTAGATTACGTGCATAGAGATGCCGCTGGTAAGGCTACAAAAACAAGTGATATTCAAGATTTTAAAACGCGCAATGGCCGTAAAGTACAAGATGGTGGCGGGGTATTACCAGATGTGGAAATTACCGCTTTAAAAACAAATACTTTAACAGATGCCTTATTGAGAGAAAATGCCGTTTTTGACTTCGCCACAGACTTTTACTATAAAAATAAAGTGACAGATATTAACAGTTTTAAATTTTCGGATGCTGACTTTGAAAATTTTAAAAACTATATCAAGTCCACCGGTTTTTCTTTTGAAACCGAAACCGAAAAAGCACTAAATAAGGCGATGGCTTTAAACGATAGCGATTTGCTGGATGCCAATGTACAGGAGAAATACCGCAGTTTACTCGCCGAGATAAATACCAAAAAAATCACAGGTTTAGACAAGTCTAAAAAAGAAATTGTTAAGCAACTTGAAGACGAAATTGTTACGCGCTATTTCTATAACGAAGGGCTTTTCCAATACTACTTAACCCACGACGAAGCTATTTTAACCGCTACCGAATTGTTGAAAGATGCCGGGAAATATAAAAGTATTCTGAAGTAAGCTTTTTATTGAAGTAATTTAAAATGACTAAATAATAGGAAGGTTAGTAATATTGAAGTAGGATGCGTAGCTAGATCATTTTCAACAATGTATTTTATGTTTTGATTAAAAATAGCAGCAAACTTTTCACTATTACCTATTAATATGTGATGTTAAAGTTCAATCCAAAATTTTGGAGCCCGATGAATTAT
>JBGSQM010000101.1:0-7352 GCA_041738035.1 Cellulophaga sp. | reverse complement strand
AAGCGCAGAAAGCTTTAGATTGCATGAAGGTGCTAAAGTAAATGTAGAGGAAACGTTGAACGATTGGCAAAAAGTAAAAATAGCTGACGGTAAAACTGGCTGGTTACTTTCAAAAAGTATAAAGCTTCTGAAAGATTTTTAAAGCATCTTAATACTATTATAGCTTCACTAATAAGGTGTTGCCAAATTTATCTAAAAACTTTACTCCGTTACACTATCAAACTTCGATAAAATTTCCTAAAGCAAGATTGTTATTCACTATCTATTTTTGAATGACTTTTATCTTAAATTAACTTCGTTATAATTTTATCCAATTTTTTTGTAGTTATCTATATTTGGTTTAATTGGGTAAAAGTCATAGGCGATAAGTCCAGAAATAATCTAAAGATATCCTTTTTGATGAAATAATACCATTATAATGATTTCTTCACTTACCAAAGCTTTAAAACCTCTATTGCCTCTTTTTATAGATGTGGTCGTCATTAAAATATTTTATCAATAATCTGAATTATTATTTTTTAAAAATTATAAGTAAAACAAAAAATATCTATAATTTTATCGTAGGTAATCAAAAGTAAAATTTTTAGTCGCTATTTATTTTTGTTACTTATTTAATTATCATATAAGTGAAAAAACTAGAATAAAAATAGCACCTTTAAATAATAAAAAAATTACTTTTATCTTCTAATTACGGAATATAATTATGCTAAGATGTGTTTTTTTTAACTTCATTTACCCAACATTTTTATTGGTTTTAATCTCCACAAACAGTTTAACTGCTCAAGGCTTGCTAGATGGTTTCATGAGAGGGAAGGGCAATTGTATTACTGCCCTAAGTTATAGTGCCGAGTCTTTTGACACTTATTTTGAAGGGCAAAATAAAACCCAAAATCCAAATCTAGGCACTATATCAACCAGTTCTTTAGGGATTTTTGTTGCAGGAGGTGTAACCGACTATTTAGATGTTATTGTATCGGCACCTTACATTTCTGCAAAGGCATCCGATGGATTTATTTCTGATCAAAAAGATTTTCAGGATATTAGCTTTTTTGTAAAGGGAAGGTTTTTAGAGCTATCCTTAAAGAATAATACTACCTTATCCCTTATCGCAGCTGGAGGAATCGGGACACCTCTTTCAGATTATATTGCAGATTCCCCAGTATCTATCGGCAACCAATCGACACAATTAGATGGACGCCTGATTGCACAGTACCGTTTTTCGAAGGGTATTTTTATTGCCACACAAACAGGTTATATTAAAAGGGGGAATGTTGATATTGATAGAGGATTTGAGGTTAGTGTTCCAGACGCATGGGACTATATTTTAAGAACAGGGGGCAGTTTTAAAAACTGGTATGCCGATGCGTGGCTGCACCACCAAAATTCAAGGAATGGCACAAATATTGGACCTGGGATACCCTTTCCGAGCAACCGCATCGATTTTACGCGGATTGGTTTCACTTTATACCATCCAATACCTAAGTTTGAAGATTTTGGGATAGCTTTGGGTGGGGGGGTTACTATTGCTGGAAGGAATATAGGTAAAGCCAACCGTTTTAGTGCATCTTTAGTTTACAACTTTTCGATTTCCACACGATCCATTGATTAACCATTAAAACACAATAGTAGTGATGCAATTAAATTCTAAAACATTTCTTTTTGTTATATTCTTGATCATGCTTTTATCCTGTTCCGAGGATATTCCTGATATAGCAGAACTTCAACCCTTGATCCCTATTTCCCAAGATGTTGATGCTGGAAATTGGAAAAACGTCATGGACATCGATTACCTTTCACAACTGGAAATGCCCGTTCCAGAAAATACTGATTCCGAAGTCTATCGAGCGGAACTAGATAGTCTAGTAACAATTACGAAGGAGAGAACCAGAGAACAGGAAAAGAAAATAACTTATTGGGGTGCAGGAGGTGTTATAAGATGGAATCAGATTTTAAGGGACTTGGTCAGTAAATACAACGTTGCCCCTGCAGTAGGCGTCATACCAGACCCGATGAAACCGTTTACAAATCCGCCTTTCGCAGCAAGGGCATATGCTTTGTTGAGCGTTGCCCAACACGATGCTTTGATAGCCACTTGGAAACTAAAGTATGAAATAAATCGACCTGCCCCGAAAACATTAAACGGAGAAGTAGCTCCTTTTTTTGATATGTCGCTATTACCCAGTTACCCCTCAGAACAGGCAGTAATTGCCAACGTTTCAGCCTCAGTAATGAAAGCTCTCTTTCCAGCGGAAGCGAATTTTATCGATACGCTTGCCGAAGAACATAGAAATGCGGTCTATTGGGGTGGCACAGGCACTCAAAGCGATGTTGTGGCAGGCACCATTTTGGGTGCTTTTGTGGCATCGAAGGTAATGGATTATGCCAAAGCTGATAGGATGAACCTTTCGGCTGATGCAAACGATACCTTCACTTCATTTTTTGAAATTAACGCCAATACTGTTCCTAATCCGTGGAAATGTATCGAACTTCCTTTAAGGAGTCCTATGCTGCCTTTGTACGGTAGGGTAAGAACATGGATGGATTCTACTTCTGTTTTCGATGCTTTGCCACCACCTCCTCCCGAAGTAGGCAGTCTAGAATTTAATGCTGATATTGCCAATGTAAGGAAAATTTCCGATAATAGATCCCGGGAGCAATGGAGGATATCAAATTTTTGGGCTGATGGTAACGGTACTTATACGCCTCCAGGTCATTGGAACTTAATTGCCGAAAACTTGATTGTAAAGAACAAATGGAGTGAAGTAAAAACGGCTAGGGCATTTTCATTGATGAATAGAGCGATAATGGATAGTGGTATCCTGTGTTGGTACGCCAAATATAAATATTACTTTCCCAGACCCTCTCAGATTGATGGTAAGATTAAAGTGGCAACTGGTATTCCTAATTTCCCCTCCTATACGTCGGGACATTCCTCTTTTTCAGCAGCTGCTGGAACTGTATTAGGTTATCTTTTCCCATCAGAAAAACAGCGTATCGAGCAACAGTTTATAGAGGCAGGTGAGTCTAGAGTATATGGCGGAATACACTATCAGTTTGATAATTTGGAAGGCAGAAAATCAGGTATTGCAATTGGGGAACTACTTATTTCGGAGGCCCGTAATGATGGCGTGCAAGACTAAAGATAATAACACAGCCTTAGCCTAAAAATGAACCATGGTCATTACTGCCCTATTTCTTTTTTGAAATGTTTCTAAAGTTATTATTGTTGCTGTTATTTAGTGCAAAGTTTAATTTTTTAAATATGGCGAATTATTACTCTATAAAAACCATGGGCTTTATATGTTTTTAATATATTTGCATCCAAAAAAATAGAGATAAACATATTTATGAATTTAAAAATTGGTGTTATATTCCTATTTTTTTGGACCTTAAGTCAAACTATTAAAGCCCAAAACAAGCAAGTAAGTAACCAAAGTTTGTTATGGCTAAGATATTACAATCAGTGCAGCATAAATAACAAATGGACTTTACATAATGAGATTGAAAACCGATGGTTTTTTGAAAATAAAAAGCAGCAGCTTTTTATTGCCCATTCTCGAATACACTATCAACTAAAATCCAATCTAAATATAGCTACGGGTTTAACATATGCTAGACAAAGTCCTCAAGACCCAAACTCCAAAATAAGCATGGTGATTCCCGAACTCAGATTTGTGCAGGAAATTAACCTTAATACTGAATTTTCTGAACATTTTTCTGTACAGCATCGGCTCAGAGTTGACGAACGCTTTATTCATAAAAACTTCCAAAATGAACTCTCTAAAGGCTACGATTTTAATTTTCGATTTCGTTACAGATTACAAGTGAGCTATGTTATAAAAAACAATACCAACACAATTCTTAAACTATCAAATGAACTTATGGTAAACTCAGGCAAAAAGATAATTTATAATCGATTTGACCAAAATAGGCTGTATTTGGGTGTAGAAAAAAAAATTAACAAATCATTTTCGACCGAAATTGGGTATTTGCATTTGTATCAACAACGACCCTCAGGTTTTCAATTTTTTGAGAGAGAAATAATCCGATTAACCGTACATCATCAAATGAAAATTATAAATAAGAAACAAGAAGAGCTATTTTGAAGACAAATGATACTTCAAGAGTTTCTGACTAGAGAACATTATCACAATTACTGAGATATTCATCATTCTAAAAAAAATATGATTGGTATTAATCATAATCCTTTAATTCTAACCAATGCTGGTCTATCGAATAGTTTATATTCAAAATATATTCTCTTAATATAATTTCTACATTTAAAATTGAAGTTTACAATAAGTCCATTGTAGTTTCATTTTATTTCTTCTGAATAATTCTATTCGAATGTATTTTTAATTTTTAAAGGTCAAAGTACTAGTGATACTATTATATTTGTAAATCTTATGATTACTATTTATAAAATTTATATATTGTCTCTTTAGATTTTGGTGTTCATAAAACCTACAAGAATATCCAACTTGGCTTTTGATACTAAAAAGAACACATCAAATAAAACTATTTACATGGACTAAGAATTTTGTTTTTTTTAGAGGAACACATACTGATGAATTTTGTTTACTACAATTTCTGATCAATAATAGTAAAAAACATCTAACTAATATCAAATGGATTTAAAAAAAGTATTCGAAAATAATAAAATATGGATTGCGGATAAACTCGCTACTAATCCCAATTACTTTGAAGAAATGGGCAGAGGACAAAGCCCGGAACTGTTATATATTGGATGTTCTGATAGTAGAGTTACGGCTGAAGACTTAATGGGATTAGGTCCTGGCGATGTTTTTGTCCATAGAAACATTGCCAATATGGTCATTAGTATCGATTTAAATGCCATGTCCGTGATCAATTACGCTGTAGATAACCTTAAAGTAAACCATGTGGTCGTTTGCGGGCATTACGGGTGTGGCGGCGTAAAAGCGGCAATGCAGTCTGCTGATTTGGGTATTTTGAACCCATGGTTAAGAAATATTAGAGATGTGTATCGTATTCATAAAGAGGAGCTCAACGCCATTAAAGATGAAGAAAAAAGATACGACCGTTTGGTGGAACTCAATGTAAAAGAACAATGTGTAAACCTTATTAAAACGGCAGCCGTTCAGAAAGCCAACAGAGATCGCAATTTAAAAGTGCACGGTTGGGTGTTCGACATTCACACTGGACAATTAATCGATTTAAATATTGATTTTGAGGGTTACTTGAAAAATATTATGGAAATATATCATTTAGATTAATGGTAAAGGGCATGAAAAATCTTTTCTCTAATTTTAAAGGAGACCTTTTTGGTGGTGTTACTGCAGGTATTGTTGCACTCCCATTGGCCTTAGCATTTGGTGTCAGCTCTGGTCTTGGTCCAAGTGCTGGATTATATGGTGCTATTTTTATAAGCTTTTTTGCTGCCTTGTTCGGCGGCACAAACACTCAAATTTCTGGACCAACTGCACCCATGACCGCAGTAAGCATGGTTGTTATTGCGGGTATAATTGCGCTAAACGACGGGAGTATTGAAAAAGCACTGCCGGCTATATTAACCATTTTTCTTTTAGCTGGACTTTTACAAATGGGACTTGGACTGCTGGGTTTAGGAAAATATATCCGTTATATTCCTTATCCCGTAGTATCTGGCTTTATGACAGCTATCGGCATCATCATCATTATAACGCAAGTATTACCAGCTGTTGGGTATTATCCAGAGGATGATGTTAGCTTTATCAACAACTACAAACCGGAAGCAGAACAGCTTATCCTCGAAAATATTTTAAAGGAAGAGGCTGGAGAAGGAGTGTTGGTGCTTGAAGATTTTCAAGAAACTATTGAAAGAGCCAACGAAGTATCACAAGAAAACATATTAATTGAAGCGAAAACTTTGGCAGTTTCTGAAACTAAGACAACAGTAGGTGCCCTTAAAGTTATCCCTAGAGCGCTACAAAATATCAATTGGTTGGAGTTTGGTTTGGCAATGATAACCATCGTAATTATTTATGGATTCAAAAAAATTACAACAGCCATTCCTAGTACATTAGTCGCTTTGTTGCTGGTTTCAGGTATCGCTTTTGGCTTTGGACTTCCCTACAGACCTATAGAAACAATTCCAGGTGGTTTTCCGTTGCCGCAATTAGAAATTTTTACGCAATTTAAACTTGGCTCCATCACACCCTATTTTTTTACGGCGCTGACTCTTGCTCTTTTAGGAGCTATCGATTCTTTATTGACCTCTGTAGTTGCCGACAATATGACCAAAACAAAGCATAATCCTAATCAAGAATTGGTTGGGCAAGGTATGGGGAATAGTATGGCTGCTATTTTTGGCGGTTTACCAGGTGCAGGAGCCACCATAAGAACGGTAGTTAATATCAATTCTGGCGGAAAAACCAAGCTTTCAGGAATGATTGCCGGTATTTTACTGCTCTTTATTTTACTTGCACTCGGGCCAATAGCTTCTCAAATTCCAGCCGCGGTTTTAGCAGGAATATTAATTACTGTGGGTATTAGCGTTATGGATTATAAAGGTTTAAAAGCCATTCCTAGTTTGCCAAGAGATATAAAACTTGGACCTATAAAATTAAGTTCCGAAGTGCTTATTATGCTGGTAGTGATGTTATTATCTACTTTTTGGAATTTGGTCTATGCCGTTGGTATTGGCTTGGTCATTGCATCATTACTATTTATGAAAAAAATGGGCGACCTCACCGCACAACGTTCTGATGTAAAAGCATTAAAAGAAGAAAAAGCCTGGGCCGATGAAGCTATTTTCCCCCTTCGTTTAAAAGAAGAAGTTTTTGTAAAACATATAAAAGGGCCTTTATTTTTTGGATCCACCAGCGAATTTCAAGCCCTTGCCAATCAAATACCAAAAACGGCCTCCACCGTAATTATTAGGTTAGATCGAATGCACTATTTAGACCAATCGGGTTTATATACTTTGGAAGATGTATTGATAGATTTAAAAAAATCAAATATTGATGTATTATTTTTAGATCTTTTAATGCAACCCAGATACATGATGGAAAGGGTTGATGTTATTCCTGGTTTAATTCCGGAAGAACATATATTTAAATCTTTTCAAGAATGTACACAATGGATTAAAGCGAATGTAAAAGATACTATTCGAGCTACTTAGATGCTTTCTTAAATCCCGAATAGAGAAACTAAAAATTTATAAAAATAATATTAAGAGACAGTTATAAAGCTTTAAATTTGCCCTCTAGTCTATGGTTATGATTGATAAAATAAAAGAACACATTGCTGAAATAGAGAATTTTAAAACCGACTCTAAAGAAGCTATCGAAAATTTCAGAATTAAGTATCTAGGTAAAAAGGGATTGTTGAAT
>JBGSQM010000182.1:0-93562 GCA_041738035.1 Cellulophaga sp. | reverse complement strand
ACTATCATTACTAAATCCGATTTTGTTGGTAACGTAATGAGTTTGTGTATAGAAAAACGTGGTCAAATTACCAATCAAACGTATTTAACAACCGAAAGAGTTGAATTGAATTTTGACATGCCACTAGCCGAAATTGTATTCGATTTTTATGATCGATTGAAAACGGTTTCTAAAGGTTATGCTTCGTTTGATTATTCGCCTATTGGTATGCGAACTTCTAAGTTAGTAAAACTTGATGTTTTATTAAATGCACAAACTGTAGATGCACTTTCTGCTTTAATTCATGAAGACAATGCGTATAATATTGGTAAAAAAATGACCGAAAAATTGCGCGAATTAATACCAAGACAACAATTTGATATTCCTATTCAAGCGGCAATTGGAGCTAAAATTATTGCCCGTGAAACCATAAAAGCATTACGTAAAGACGTTACCGCAAAATGTTATGGTGGTGATATTTCTCGTAAAAGAAAATTATTAGAAAAACAGAAAAAAGGTAAAAAGAGAATGCGCCAAGTAGGAAATGTTGAAATTCCTCAAGAAGCGTTTATGGCTGTTTTGAAATTGAATGATTAAGAAATTGTATATTGTAAAATTGTATACTGTATAATGTAAAACCGGATGGCGAAAGTTGTTAGGTTTTTTAAACCGCTTTTATTACATAGGTTACAATTCCCCAAATAATTAGTTGGTTTTCTTCAGTAACTTTTATGGGTTTGTAGTTTGCGTTTTCGGGCATCAATAAAAGCGCATCTTTTTGCAGTTTTATCCTTTTTACAGTAAATTCTCCATCTATAAAACAAACGGCTATTTTGTTGTTTTTTGGTTCTAAACTTCTATCAACAACTAAAACATCTTTATCATTTATTCCTGCATCAATCATTGAGTTGCCTTTTACTTTTATATAAAATGTAGCCAATGGATTTTTGCATAATTCTTTGTTCAAATCGATTGCTGTTTCCATAAAATCGGCTGCTGGAGATGGAAATCCGGCAGAAACACCATCTTTTATATATGGAATTTGTAAATTGCTTTTTAAATTTGGAATAAAAAAAGTAAGTTTTTCAGTTTTATTTATTGGCATTTTATCTCTAAAATTTGTTTGAAATTAGTTGTGTATCTTGGTGATAAATGGTTTTGATTCATATTCCAAGTATAATCTAAACTTTGATTGGCAATTTTTATTTTTTTAGTTCCATATTTATTATTTATAGCATCTATTGTTTTCATTAATGAAGTGTGTTTTGGGTTTTCATTTACAAATAAGTCTATTTGCAAATTGTTTTCAGGAATTAATTCGGTTACAATAACGCCAGCTTTTTTAAATTTTATTCCTTTGTTTTCTTCATAAATTTTTTTAAAAATAGTAATTGCAGCATTACTAATTGTTAAGGCAGATTGTGTGGCAAAAGGCAAAGTAATTGCACTGTTAAAATAATATTTAGCCGATTGATATTTGTGTTTATCAATTACCAGCATTACAATTATGGTATAGCAACATGATTTTTGCGCTCTTAATTTTTCTGAACAAACAGTAGCAAATGTTGATACTCGTTCTTTTAATAAATCAAATTCTGCTATTTGTTTTGGGAAACTTCTTGTAATGGCAATGCTCTTTTTTTGGTCAACAATTGGTTCTAAATCTAAAACCGATTTTCCTTCGAGTTCATATTTTAATCGAAGTCCTACAACTCCCATTTCTTTTCTAATCCAACTTTCATTTTGAGGTAAAACAAAATCAAAAGCCGTTTTTATACCTTGTAGTTTTGCTTTTTTTGATAATCTAAAACCAATTCCCCAAACATCTTCAATTTTTGTCCATTTTAATGCTTTTATTCTAGCTTCTTCAGTATCAATAGTGTAAACGCCATTAGTTCTAACAGGAAATTTTTTAGCAATTTTATTGGCAATTTTTGACAGTGCTTTTGTAGGTGCAAACCCAACACTTATAGGTATTCCAACCCATTTTTGCACTCGGTTTTTCATTTGCAAACCATAATCATGGTAATTATTTACTGTAACTCCATCAAATTTTAAAAATGCTTCATCAATACTATAAATTTCTAAATTAGGTGAAAATTGTTCTAAAATTTTCATCACACGATTACTCAAATCGCCATAAAGTGGATAATTTGAAGAAAAAGTAAACACATTATTTTGCTTTAAGAACTCTCTAACTTTAAATTCTGGCGAACCCATTTCAATACCAATTGCTTTAGCTTCGTTACTTCTAGAAATAATACAACCATCATTATTTGACAAAATAGCAATTGGTTTTCCGTTTAAATCTGGACGGAAAACTCTTTCACAAGAAGCATAAAAATTATTACAATCTACAAGTGCATACATAATGTAAAATTACAAAACATAGAAACTATAATAATTCACACATTTGTTAATTTTAAAGATTTGTTAATAAATTATTTTTAAAAAACTTCTCTTATCTACTAATTAAATCTTTGTAACTTTGCCTCTTTAAAACCATTAAACTATTATGCTAGAAGATAAAACGCCACAAAAAACACAACTTTCGCAACTGGGAGAATTTGGCTTAATAGAACATTTGACCAAAAATTTTGATGTAAAACAACCTTCTACTCTAAAAAGTATTGGTGATGATGCTGCAGTTTTAGATTTTGCAAACAAAAAAGTTATAGTTTCTACTGATTTATTAATCGAAGGTGTGCATTTTGATTTGTCTTATATGCCATTGAAACATTTAGGATACAAAGCAGTAGTTGTAAATGTATCTGATATTTGTGCTATGAATGCTAAGGCAACACAAATTACGGTTTCGGTTGCAGTTTCTAATCGTTTTCCGCTGGAAGCATTAGAAGAATTATTTGATGGAATTGCTTTAGCTGCAAAATTCTATAATGTTGACGTTATAGGTGGAGATACTACTTCTTCGCAAAAAGGATTAATTATTTCAATAACTGCCATTGGCGAAGCAAGTGAGGAAGAAATTATTTATAGAAATGGTGCAAAAGATGGAGATTTACTTGTGGTTACTGGCGATTTAGGTTCAGCATATATGGGTTTACAAGTTTTAGAACGTGAGAAACAAGTTTTTCAGGTTAACCCAAATAATCAACCTGATTTAGACGCTTATTCTTATTTAATTGAAAGACAATTAAAACCCGAAGCAAGACATGATATAAAACTGCTGCTAGAAAAATTAGAAGTAAAACCTACTTCTATGATTGATATTTCTGATGGTTTATCTTCTGAAATTATTCATATTTGTAAACAAAGTAATGTGGGTTGTAATTTATATGAAGAAAAAATTCCGCTTGATCCACAATTAATAAATGTGTGTGAAGAATTTAATATTGATAGTACAACTGTAGCTATAAATGGTGGTGAAGATTATGAATTGCTTTTTACAATTGCATTAGAAGATTATGATAAAATAAAAGCTAATCCAAACTTTACAATAATTGGTCACATAACACAGGAAAGTGAAGGAACGCATTTGATAACTCGTGCAAACACAAAGATTCCGCTAAAAGCGCGAGGTTGGAATTCATTAGAAGAATAAAAAAATAAAATCCCAATTTCTTGGGATTTTTTTATTTCATTATCATACCATTTTGTTTTGCTTCAGCTACAAGTTCAACATCAGTAATATCGGGCATTTTTATTAATTCCTTCATGTTTGCAATTCGTTTTTTTACAGAACTTGAGGAAATTGGAATATACAATGCAACATCATCGTCAATGATTCCTTTGTTTAAAAAATGTAGAATTCTTCTATCAATTACGTCTATATAAAATTTTTCTTTTTGTTGTTGGTTTAAAAAATTTATTATTGAATCACTATAATAACGTTCATCTTTTAAAATAGCATCAATTGCAAGAATCATACTATCAAAAGATAAATCATTTTTTATAACTAAACCTATTGGATTTATTTCATCAATAATTTTTTGTGCTTTTAAACTTTCTGAATGCATTGTAAGTAATACAATTTTACAATTTGGCATTGTTTCCATTAAAAGTTTAGCTAAATCTTCGCCAGTATTTATGCTTTTTTCTTCATAAACTGGCATACTAACATCAAGTAAAGCTATGTCAAAAGGTTCTTTAGTTTCAGTTATTATTTCATATCCCGATTTACAATCAGTTCCTTCAGTATATTTGAAATTATATTTTTTATTTGGAAATCTGTCGATTACATTTTTATAACCTTGAATTATAAAAGGATGATCATCAACAATTAACACATTAATATTTTGAGACATGAAGCGGTTTGTTATTTTATATTTTCAGGTGGAAAATTAATGATAATTTTTGTACCTTTTTTAATTTCTGATTTAAATTCTATAGTTCCGTTACATTGCTGCGTTCGCTGAAGCATGTTTTTTGTTCCAATACCTTTGTTTTTCTTACTGTTTAAGTTAAAACCGTTTCCGTCATCTTCAATAACAAAATTAAAACTACCATTATTATCTACAGCTAAATTTATATATATATTTTTAGCATTAGCGTATTTATTAATGTTTTGCAGAGCTTCTTGTAAAATTCTATAAATATTGATTTTTCTAATATTTGAAACTTCATCCCAATTAATTTTATCACTTATATAAGCATGTATTGCAGCTGAATTAACTTTTGATTGCTGGTCTAATAAATTATTTATAATTGCCAAGAAATTATTTATTACTGCTAAATTTTCTCTACTTAATTCATGAGAAATTTCTCTTAAATCTTGTTCGATAACTTTCAATTCATTTAAATAATCTAATCGTGAATTTTTAGCATAATCATCATCAAAACTATTTAAACCATCTAGATTAAGTCGTAACCCAAATAGACGCCCAAGAATTCCATCATGAAGTTCTTTAGAAATACGTTTTTTTTCTAAATCTTTACCTTCATCAAGTTTATTTTGATGTGAAATTATAAGTCGATAAATTTCTTCATTAGCTTGTTGTTGTGCTTGTTTTAACTCCATTTCTCTTGAACGCATACGAAGCCAGCGCACAAAAAACAATATGCTTCCTAAAAAAACAAAGACATAAAAATAATTTAGAATATTTTTGTTTTTTACAGTAAGAGCAGTATTCTCTTGCCGAAGTTCATCGGTTTCAAACTGAATACGTGCAAAACGATTTTTAGAATTTCTTTCAACAACTTGAAGGCTATCATTAATTCTATAATATTCTTTAGAAAAACTTGTTGATTTATTTTTATCAACTATCGATAATTGTTTTAAAGATGCTAATACATCAAGTGGAGATTTTGTTTTTCTAGAAATTCTTAAAGCTTCTCTTGCATATTTTTTTGAAGCAATTGAATCTTTTTTATAAAAAGAATATTCTGATAAATGAATTTTATTAAAAATAACTTTTGAGTGTAATTTTAAACTATCACGAATCTTTAATGATTCAAAAAAAAGATTAGGCAATTCTTTAAAATCATTTAACTTGAATTTTGAATAAGCAATATTATCTATTAAAGTAGCATATAAACTAGGTTTAGAATTTAACAACTTTTTATTTGAAAGTGCTTTTTCAAATTCTAAAATAGCTTCTTCAAAATTTTCTGAGTTTTGATAAGTATTACCAATATTATTTAATGAAACCTCTTTCAAGAAATAATTATCATATTCCGAATGCATTTGTGCAATATTTAAAGCTTCTGAATGATATTCAATAGCTTTTTTAAAATTTTCAGATTCATTTGCAATGATTCCAAGATTTGTAAATGCATCATATTGTCCAAGAACATCTTTATTTTCTTTTAAGTATTTTAATGATAAAGTAGCTGAATATTCTGCTCCATATAAATCATTAATGTTTAATTGTATTAGTGACTTATTTAAATAAATGTTACCAAGTTTCCAATTATTTTTTTTATCCTTTTTATCTAAAAAAAAAATTTCAGATTTTAAATAATAATAATATGCACTATCATTTACATAATTACTAAAACATAAATTCGCTAATAAATAATAAGAATTTGCAATATTTATTGTATCACTTCCATCAATGGATTTATTTAAAAGCAACTTTGCTGATTTATTCAAATAATTTTCATTTTTAATTTTTGAAAAGTTTTCTGAAATTATTAGCAATTTGTTTCTAACATCTGCATTGTTATTATTTTTCTTTATTATGTAATTATATGCAGCCTTAGAATTTTGTAAAATTAATTTATTATTTGTTTTATTTTTCTCAATGTTGCTTATGTATATTTGCAAACTATCTAAATTATTACTTTGAGATAAATTTAGATTCTTATCTTTATTATCGTTGCAACTGAAAATAAAGAATAAAATAATAAAAACAATAAAAAAGCGTGAATTGTTCAAGAATTTTTTTTTCAAAAATATAAAAAAAATAGCTATCAAAATGATAGCTATTAATATTATTGAATATTTTTATGTATTATCTAGTCTCTTGTCCTCTAGATCCACCAATTCCAATATCAAATCTTGTTTCTTGTCCTCTTGATCCACCGATTCCGATATCAAATCTAGTCTCTTGTCCTCTTGATCCTCCGATTCCAATATCAAATCTTGTTTCTTGTCCTCTTGATCCTCCGATTCCAATTTCTATTGGCTCACTAAAAGATGTTAATAACATCATACTAAATAAAGCGAAAATTGCTGTAGATTTTTTCATAATTCTTGGTTTTAAGTTTTGTAAGTTTTTTTTAAGTTTTGGTTTTAATCAAATCACCTAATTGTTTTGGGCATTTTGATGTTGTAAAACTACTACAGCACTGCGAATCAATTGTTATGTTTTCCTTTGTATATGGTAGATTACACTCGTTTGATAGTGAATGAATATCAAATATTGGTGAAATGATGGTTTTTGAAAGGTGTTTTATGTTTTAATTATAAACCATTGATTATCAATAGATTGTATGGAAAAAACACATGTTATCTAGTAAAATTGCAGTTTATCGAACAATTTTAAATTTACTTTTGAATCACTAATCTCTCTATAAAGTATATAGAATTAGAAATGTTTAGTTTTAAAGATTATATTTCTAAATAATTGCCCGAAGCTATGGTGCTTATTATTTGATCTATGTTTTCTTTATATGATTTTGAAAACGGTAGTTTTGTTGTAGTATCTTTTATATGACAAACTGCATTACCAGTATGTATTCTTGAAATATAATCTGTATTTACAATATAACTGTTGTGAATACGTACAAAAGGATATTTTAAAACTGCTTCAAAATGCTTTAAAGTTTTAAAGGCAGTTATCATTTCTCCATTATTCAAATGGATATCAGTTGAGTTATTGTCAGCTTGTAAGTAACAAATATCCTCCGAATTTATATATCTATAATCTCCATAAGATTTAACACAAATTGTGAGTGGTTTTTCCTTTAATTCTGATTGTATGAATGTCACTTCAGGTTTATCATCATTATATACATCAGTTTCATCCTCATTAATTAAATCATCATAATCAATTTCATCTTTTTGAATATAGTCTAATTCTTTGTTTTCCTTAACTTTATCATCATTTTTCTCATCTAAATCAACTGGTTTAGAAACCAAATCAATTTTTAAAGGATTAAAGTTTTCTGATTTTAATTGTTGAATTATATTGCCTTTTTGAGTGTCTTTAATTAATAAAGTTAATGTTTTACGTAAATCTTTTTGTTCAATAGGTTGTAATAAATAATCGAAAGCACCATTTTTAATAGCATCATATGCGCTTTCTTTACCATTTGAAGTAACAATTACCTTAGGAATTACATCTAAATATCGATATAATTCATTTATTAAACTAAAGCTTATATCAGACTTTTTGTCGTCAGTATTTATTTCAAGAAAAACAATATTGGGCTTTTTTGCTAAAATACTATCTAAACCTTCATCATAACTATGAGCAACAGCAACACAATTCAAATTTTGAAAACTATCAGCAACGGCTTTAGTTCTCAAGGAATTATCTTGATTGTTGTCAATTACAATGAAATTAAACTGGCTCAATTAGTTGGTTTTAAATTTGAGGCAGCAATTGCAAGTATAAGTTAAGTAGTTTTGGGGAAACTTCTTTTAAGAAATTATTTAAAATTAGGCGTTTTAAACAATTTCAATTCAATGATAGCATTAAATTTTTTAACAAAATAATTTTTTAGATGAAAGGTTGAAAAGGTCGACAAATAAACGCTTGACTTATTATTACACCATCATAATGTTGATAAACATTTAACAAAATCCATTATTTGAACCTCTATAAATTGTCTCATTCAAAAAAATATTATTTAATTAAGAGTTTTTTTTGTTTTTAAATTATTTTCGTAATATTGCAATATGGGAATAACTAAAACATTTGGATTTGCCTTTAAAATTAACGAATCAGCAACAATTTTAAAAGCTATGGGAAATCCTGCTAGATTAAAAATGATTCAATTATTATTGAATTCCAAATCGTGTACTTGTGGTGATTTTTTAGAAGTTTTACCTTTAGCACAATCAACAGTTTCAAAACACATAACTGAGTTAAAAAACGCTAAACTTATTGTTGGCAAAAATAAAGGAAATAACATTTACTATTCGCTTAATGAAAAAACTTGGCAAAAAGTAAAAGATTTTTTACTGAGTGAAATTCAATATTCTGGTGATAATTTTTAGTTAAACAATAATTTAACAAACTATTAGATATTTGATTTTGAAATTATATTAGTTTTGAAGAAAAAAATTATGAAGAAAATATTTACCTATTCATTATTAGTATTATTTTGTTTAAATGGATTTAGTCAAACAGAAAAAGAAACCATTGATTTTAAGAAAAATGAAATTAAACTAAATGCATTATATTTAGTTTTAGGAGCTTTTGAAGGAACTTATGAACGTGCTATTAATGAAGAATCAAGTTTTGGTTGTTCTTTAACTTTTTTATTAGATAATAATGATGCAGATATTAACACAGCTTTTGCCGTATCGCCTTATTATCGTTTTTATTTTGGGAAAAAACCTGTTTCTGGCTTTTATATGGAAGGATTTGCATTATATGAAAATGTAAATAGAGATAATTATTATTATAATACAGAAGGATTTGGGGTTAATGTAGAAGAAAAAATTAATGCTTTTGTATTAGGAATTGGATTAGGCGGAAAATGGTACACTAAAAGAAATGTTATGTTTGAAATTGGTGGTGGAATTGGACGAAATCTTTCTATAACTTCAAATATTCCTGATACTGATTATTCTAAAATTACAGGAAAAATTTCTATTGGAGTTGGATATCGTTTCTAAAAAAACATAAAAGTAAAAATCCCATTTTGAATTATCAAAATGGGATTTTTTATGCTTGTAAATCTCTAAACTGTCTTCATCAACCAATTTCGCATTGAAACTTCATTTTTGATGATTTCTCTCAATTCAGCAATAGCAACTCTATCTTGTTTCATAGAATCTCTATGACGAATCGTGACTGTTTTATCTTCTAATGTTTGATGATCAACTGTAATACAAAATGGTGTTCCCAATGCATCTTGTCTTCTGTAACGTCTTCCAACAGCATCTTTTTCATCATAAGCAACATTAAAATCCCATTTTAATTCATCAATTATGCTTTGCGCAAGTTCAGGCAAACCATCTTTTTTAACTAATGGCAAAACAGCTGCTTTTGTAGGCGCTAAAACACTTGGCAAACGCAAAACTGTACGAGTTGAACCATCTTCTAAAGTTTCTTCTTGTAATGAAGTAGCAAATACCGCTAAAAACATTCTGTCTAAACCAACAGACGTTTCCACTACATAAGGAACATAGTTTTTATTTTCTTCAGTATCAAAATATTGTAGTTTCTTACCTGAATATTCTTCGTGTGCTTTTAAATCGAAATCAGTTCGTGAGTGAATTCCTTCTAATTCTTTAAATCCAAATGGGAAATTGAATTCGATATCTGCAGCAGCATTAGCATAATGTGCTAATTTTTCGTGGTCATGAAAACGATAATTTTGTTTTCCTAAACCTAGTGATAAATGCCAGTTCAAACGTGTTGTTTTCCAGTATTCATACCATTTCATTTCTTCTCCTGGTTTTACAAAAAATTGCATTTCCATTTGTTCAAATTCACGCATACGGAAAATAAATTGGCGAGCAACTATCTCATTTCTAAATGCTTTACCGGTTTGTGCAATACCAAACGGAATTTTCATTCTACCCGATTTTTGTACATTTAAAAAATTCACAAAAATACCTTGTGCCGTTTCTGGACGTAAATATAAATCCATTGCATTTTCTGCACTTGCACCTAGTTTTGTTCCAAACATTAGGTTGAATTGCTTCACATCAGTCCAATTTCTTGAAGCACTTTCCGGACAAGCTATTTCTAATTCTTCAATTAATGCTTTTACATCAACTAAATCGCCATTACCAAGTGATTTTCCCATACGTTCAAGAATCTGTCTTTCTTTAGAAAGATATTCCATCACACGTGGATTTGTTGTTTTATATTGTTCTTCATCAAAAGAATCACCAAAACGTTCGCGCGCTTTTTCGATTTCTTTCTTTGCTTTTAAATTTAATTTTTCGGCATAATCCTCAATTAAAACATCAGCTCTGTATCTTTTTTTAGAATCTTTATTGTCAATTAATGGATCGTTAAAAGCATCAACGTGACCAGATGCTTTCCAAGTTGTTGGATGCATTAAAATTGCTGCATCAAGTCCAACAATGTTTTCGTGCATTTGCACCATTGCTTTCCACCAGTATTCACGGATGTTTTTCTTTAACTCAACTCCATTTTGTGCATAGTCGTAAACCGCACTCAAACCGTCGTAAATTTCGCTAGACGGAAAAATAAATCCGTATTCTTTTGCGTGCGAAATAACATTTTTAAAATTATCTTCTTGTTTTGCCATAATGATGCAAAAATATAAAAAGCATTAGTAAAAAAAAGAAGTATTTTTACTTTGAATAGCAGATTTTGTTAATTTTATCAGATTCTTCAATGAAAATTATGTTTAAAAGTATTATCAATCTTTTTTTCCCTAGTGTTTGTGCAGGTTGCAATTCTTTTTTGCTAAAAGATGAAATTGTAATTTGTACTACTTGCCGACATGAAATTCCGCTTACAAATCATCATATTAATCCAAATAATGAAGTTGTGAAACGATTTTATGGTAGAATTGACTTAGAATTTGGTGCTGCTTTTTTCTATTTTCACAAAGAAGGAATAGTGCAAAACATGATTCATAAACTAAAATATAAAGGTCATGAAGAAATTGGTGAAATTATAGGTGTTTGGTATGCCGAAGAATTAAAAGACATTCCTGAATTAAAAAACATCGATTATATAATTCCAGTTCCGTTACATAAAAAACGATTGAAAGAACGTGGTTATAATCAAGTTACAACATTTGGCAAAGCATTGTCAAAAAACTTAAATATTCCATACAAAGATGATTTATTAATTAGAAAAATATACTCGAAAACACAAACTAAAAAAAACTTGCTAAACCGCACTGATATTGGTAATAATATATTTGATATCACTATCGATAAATCGCAAAATGGCAATCATTATTTACTAATTGATGATGTTATTACAACTGGCTCAACTCTTGAAGTATGTGCAAGAAAATTACTTGAAATTCCAAATAGTAAAGTGAGTATTTTATGCATGGCAATGAGTCATTCTTAAAATGAAAATAATTTTTACGTTTGTCATTTCTACGAAGGAGAAATCATATAATCTTATTTTTTCTGTAATTTACAATATTATCCTATTACTAAATAAAATAGAATTCTTTCAATTAAAAGCTGTTATGTGATTTCTCCTTCGTCGAAATGACAAAAAAGCGAAATAATAAATAAGTTAATCTTTCACAAAAACATTTCATTAACACTAAATATAATTGTTATTTTGCACAAAGAAAAAATGAAATATGCTTAAATACATTTCAAGAATTACACTTTTAATTGCCTTTATAACTGTAGTTAGCTGTGCAAAACGTGGCAGTATAACTGGTGGTTTAAAAGATAGTTTAGCGCCAGTTTTAAATTATAGTTCACCAGAAAATGGTACAGTTAATTTTAAAGGAAAAGAAATTAAATTGTATTTTAATGAGTATGTAAAGCTTAAAAATGTAAATAAACAGCTTATTATTTCTCCACCAATGGAAAATGCTCCGGATATTTTTCCATATAATGCAAGTAAAGTAATTACGATAAAAATTAAAGATTCGTTAAGAGAAAACACAACTTATAGCTTTAATTTTGGACAAAGTATCGAAGATAATAACGAAGGAAATCCTTATCCTCAGTTTAAATACATTTTTTCAACAGGAAGTTATATTGATTCTTTAGCTCTAGCCGTAAAAATTAAAGATGCTTTAGAGAAAAAAACGCCATCTTTTGTAAAAGTAATGTTGTATGAAGTAAATGAAAAGTTTAACGATTCTACTATTTACAAAGAAAATCCGAGATATATAACCAACTCATTAGATAGTTTAAAAAGTGTTGTTTTAGAAAATATTAAAGAAGGAAAATATTTACTTGTTGCAATAAAAGATGAAAATAGTAATAATAAATTCAACTCAAAAACTGAAAAAATTGGTTTCCAAAAAGAATTTATTACCATTCCAAATGATACAGTTTATGAATTAGAATTGTTTAAAGAAGTTCAAAAATTTAAAGCATTAAAACCTTCACAAGCATCAGGAAATAGAGTAGTTATTGGGTATGAAGGAAATGCTAAAGAAGCAAAATTTGATATTGAAAAAGCTGGTGAAAAAGTAAACTTCAAAGTTTCTAAATTGCCAAAAAAAGATTCTTTACAATTATGGATTCCTGAGATAAAAAATGATTCGATAAAAATAACTGTGACTAATACCGATTATAAAAACGATTTTATTGTAAACTTAAAAGATCAAAAGAAAGATACCATAAGTTTTGCTGCTGAAAAAGCAAATGTTTTACCTTTAAAGAACAATTTTGCATTGATTTCTTCCATTCCAATTGATAAAATTGACGAATCTAAAATTAAATTAATCAATAAAGATTCGGTTGCTGTTAGCTTTAAAACAGAATATGATGAAATTAATCAAAAAATAGTTTTTAATTTTGAAAAGCAAGTATTAGAAAAATATAAAATGCAAGTTTTACCTAATGCTTTTACTGATTTTTATGGCAATGTAAACGATACGTTGAATTATAAATTTGATACAAAAAATGTTTCTGATTATGGAAATTTACGTTTAAAACTAGAAAATATTAATCGATTTCCAGTAATTGTACAACTTACTGAAAAAGATGGAAAAGTTTTATACGAAGAATTTTCTGAAAGCAGTAATGCTATAAATTTTGACTTAATTGAACCAAAAATTTATACTATTCGATTAATTTACGATGATAATAAAAATAGAATTTGGGATCCAGGAAATTATCTTGAAAAACGCCAAAGCGAAGAAGTTATTTATTATCCAAAAGAGATTGATGTTCGTACAAATTGGGATGTTGAACAGGTTTTTGATTTGAGGAATTAGTTGCGCGTTTCGGGTTTCGAGTTGAAAAGTTTTGGTTTGCAAATTATAGTAATTTAAAAACGTCTTTATCTTTTAAAAAAGCTAACTTTTTACGTGTTTCTAGCATAGCGTTTTTATCTAATTCAATTATAAAAACACCTTCTTGTTCTTCTTGCGGTTCAAGTAAATAATTTCCAAGAAAATCAACTGCTTGCGAATGTCCGTTGTATTCTAAATTATTATCATCAATTCCTACTCGGTTTACACCTATTGTATACGCTAAATTCTCTACAGCTCTTGCTTTTAAAAGAATATCCCAAGCGTTTACACGTACTTTTGGCCAATTAGCAACATAAATCAACACATCATAGTCTTCTACATTTCTAGCAAAAACCGGAAAACGTATATCGTAGCAAACTAATGGACAAATTTTAAAACCTTTGTAATTTACAATCAATTTTTCTTTTCCTGAAGTATACACTTTATCTTCTCCAGCTAAAGTAAATAAATGTCTTTTGTCGTAATGCTGAATTTCTCCTGATGGAAAAACAAAAACCAATCGGTTGTAATAATTACTGTTTTCTTCAATTACTAAACTTCCTGTGATGGCACAATTTTTAGATTTGGCAGTTTCTTTTAACCAAGAAATAGTTTCTCCTTGCATGGTTTCTGCTACTTTTTTTGGATTCATCGTAAAACCAGAGGTAAACATTTCGGGCAAAACAATTAAATCGACATATTGCGAAATAGCATTTATCTTTTCGTTGAGTAATGTCTTGTTTTCATTGGGTTTTTCCCAAATTAAAGATGTTTGTATTAATGCTATTTTCATAATTTTATTTCACAGAGTTACACAAAGAAACGCAGAGATTCACGGAGTTTATTTAATTGTTATTTCATCAATAAAAATAAATGCATCACCATCAAAAGGAAAACCTTGATGCCATTCTGGAAGTTTACCAAAATTGTATGCTTTTACTTTTACATATTTTGTTTTAACTGGTTTGTTTAGTTTTAATGTGAAATCTCGAATGGTACTTTCTGGTTCTTTTGGATCTAAGGTGTTTTGAACTGTTCCAGCTAAAATAAAATTTACATTATCATTAGAAACATAATATTCGACTTTTGTTGGCATTAAAATCCATGAACGTTGGTCTTGTAGACAATTTGATGATAAAGTATTGATTTCTTTTTGCTCTTGTAAGTCCACAGTTGCTTCAAAATCTTGGTTTTGATAACCTTGCCAATCGCCTTTTCGCCAATTAGTAGTTCCAAAAATGCCATCAATTAAACCATCATTTCCTCCAGCATGATATTGCGGATTGTACTTTGATTTGATGTCAATGGAATAATTGTTTGGTTTTTTGAAGAAGGTAGCGGAAATAGTGTTGCTTTTTTGTTTGTTATTACATAAACAAAAAGCTGAAATTGATGAAGTTTTTTCTATAATGAAAGGTTTTAGATACGGTACAAATGACAAATCATCTCTACTATCTTTTTCATCAACAACAAAATAAACAATGCAATCTTTATTCTGATATGATATTTCAACAGTCATTTTATCTTTAAACGTTTTACTTTCCGCTTCAAATACTGGAACTGGAATAAATAATTTTTTATCGAACTTATAATTATTTGTATTTTCTTCATCTAAAAAATCAATTCCAAAGTATTCTCTTTCCAATAAACAGTTCTCGGAAGTTATTGTAATAGAAGTTGAATCTTCAAAATTAGTTTTAATGTTTTTAAAATAAGGTTTTATTACTGTCCATTCAGGATTTCCTGGCGTAACTGCATAAATTCCCATAGAACTCAACACATACCAAGCGCTCATTTGTCCGCAATCTTCATTACCAATTAAACCATCTGGTGCGTTTTTGTAGAAATTTTCTAATATATAATGTACTTTTTCTGTTGTTTTTTCTGGTTTTCCAACATAATTATACAAATACGCCATGTGATGACTTGGTTCGTTTCCGTGAGCATATTGACCAATTAATCCTGTAACATCAACCTTGTTCGCGACCTGTAGTTTTGCTTTCACTATTGAACATTTCATCAAGTTTGGCTTCAAATTTATCGTTTCCGCCATACGCTTCTATCATTCCAGGAATATCTTGTGGCACAAAAAACGAATATTGCCAAGAATTACCTTCGGTATAATTATTATTGATTTCTTTTGGGTCAAATGGTTTATCCCAACCGCCATTTTTCTTTGGACGCATAAAACCAGTGTTCCAATCGAAAACATTTTTCCATGATTGTGAACGTTTCATAAAGTATTCGTAATCTTCTTTTTTGTTTAAAATCGAAGCCATTTGAGCAATACACCAATCATCATAAGCATACTCTAAGGTTTTTGAAACGCTTTCGTGTTCGTCATCAATAGAAATAAATCCTTGTTTTTTGTATGCATCTAAACCCAAATGATCCAACATCGCCGAATGTTTTGCTGCTTCAAAGCATTTTTCATAATCAAAACCAGTAATTCCTTTTGCCATTGCATCTGCCATAACGGAAACGGAATGATAACCAATCATACAATCGGTTTCATTAGAAGCCAATTCCCAAACAGGTAATCTTCCGCCATGTTCGTATTGCTTTAGAAACGTATTGATGAAATCGGCAGTTCGTTTTTTATCAATCAACGTATACAATGGATGCGCAGCTCGAAAAGTATCCCAGAGCGAGAAAACCGTGTAATAATCAAATCCTTCGCCTTCATGCACTTTGTTATCTCTTCCACGGTATTTTCCGACGATGTCTTGTGCGATATTGGGTTGAACCATCGTGTGATATAAAGCGGTGTAGAAAATGGCTAATTTATCTTTATCATCAGAAGTGACTTCAATTTTAGATAATTCTTTGTTCCAAAGTTGTTCAGCAGCGTTTTTAACTTTATTAAAATTCCAATCTTTAATTTCCGATATATTTAATTTTGCTCCTTCGTAACTTGTTTGCGAAAGTGAAACTTTGACTTGAATGGTTTCTCCTTTTTTAACTTTTTTGGAAAAAGCAATTTTTAATTCGGTTCCAGAATAAAAATCTCTTCGGTTTTCTTGATTAGCTTCCACTTTTGAAATTTGCATCGGTTTATCAAATTCAATTCGGGCATAAACGTATTGATCTCTTGCCCAAGCTTCGCTTCTTCTTAGCACTTCAATGGTTTTATCGTCTATAATTTTTATATCGCCATATAGCAATTTATCTCTATGGTTTAAATCGAGAATTATGTTTGCTAAACCACTATTATTAAAGGTATATTTATGAAATCCAACTCGTGTTGAAGCAGTTAAATTGACATCAATATTGTACATATCAAGTTTAACTGAATAGAAACCAGCAGAAGCTTTTTCGTTAGCATGAGAAAATGTTGAAGAATAGATTTTATTGTCAAAAGAAGTTTCACCCATTGTTGGCATTAACATAATATCACCAAAATCAGAAACGCCAGTTCCGTTTAAATGGGTGTGTGAAAATCCGTAAATCACATTGTCTGAATAATGATAACCTGAACAACCATCCCAACTTCCATCAATTCGTGTGTCTGGTGAAAGTTGGACCATTCCAAACGGAACTGTTGCTCCAGGAAAAGTATGTCCATGTCCACCAGTTCCAATAAATGGATTGACGTATTGCTTATAATTTTGTGCGAACGTAATTATTGAAAAAAATAAAAATAGCTTTGTGAACCAATGTTTCATTTGAAAAAGAGTTTATCAAATATACACATTTTGCGTTAGGGATAAAAGTGGAAATCCTTTATAAAAAACGGAATGCTAATGAAGTTTTTATAAAGATTGAAACGGATAGCCCGAAAACGCCCACACGAGGTGAAACCGAACTGAGCGTAGCTAAATAAAAAAACGCACTCAAATTAATGAATGCGTTTTTAATTATTTATGAAGTATAAAATTACTTGATACTAGCTTTTAGATATTCTCTATTCATACGTGCGATGTTTTCTAGTGAAATTCCTTTTGGACATTCCACTTCGCAAGCTCCAGTATTGGTACAGTTTCCAAAACCTTCTTCGTCCATTTGACGCACCATGTTTAAAACACGTTGTGTTGCTTCTACTTTTCCTTG
Source organism: Cellulophaga sp. (assembly GCA_041738035.1). GTDB lineage: Bacteria > Bacteroidota > Bacteroidia > Flavobacteriales > Flavobacteriaceae > Cellulophaga. Next base: position 76,030 of record JBGSQM010000182.1, on the reverse strand, counting down.
TGGTAACAAAGCATATTGTGATACTTTTGCTCCAACAAATAGCATTGCAGAACCGTTTTTACAACTTGCCACACATGCACCACATCCAATACAAGCTGCTGCCATAAAAGCTTTATCAGCGTCGTCTTTAGGAATTGGAGTCGCATTTGCATCAATAGTATTTCCTGATGTATTTACAGAAACAAATCCACCAGCTTGTTGAATTCTATCAAAAGAACTTCTGTCAACAACTAAATCTTTTACCACTGGAAATGCTTTACTTCTCCATGGTTCGATGTAAATAGTATCGCCATCGTTGAATTTACGCATGTGCAATTGACAGGTAGTTGTTCCTGTTTCTGGTCCATGTGCGCGACCGTTGATGTACATAGAACACATTCCGCAAATTCCTTCGCGACAATCGTGGTCAAAAGCAACTGGTTCTTGTTTTGAATTGATTAATTGTTCATTCAGCTGATCCATCATTTCAAGAAATGAACTAGCAGTTGATACGTTATCCAATTTATAATCTACCATTTTACCTTTGTCTTTAGCATTTTTTTGACGCCAAACTTTAAGGTTTATGTTTATATTTTTATTAGTAGCCATAATCTATTATTTATAATTTCTAGCAGCAATTTTTATGAACTCGTATTTTAATTCTTCTTTGTGAAGATTTTCTTTTGTAATATCAAATCCCATGTATTCCCATGCGCTTACAAATGAGAAGTTTTCATCATCACGAAGTGTTTCGCCTTCTGAATCCTGATATTCTTCACGGAAATGACCACCACAAGATTCGTTACGTTGTAAAGCATCCATTGCCATTAACTGACCTAAATCAATAAAATCGGCAACTCGCATTACTTTTTCTAATTCTTGATTTAATTCATTCGCAGTTCCAGGAACGTTTACATTAGCATAGAAATCTTCTTTTAAAGTTGTAATTTCTTCAATAGCTTGTTTTAAACCTTCTGCGTTTCTTGCCATTCCAACTTTATTCCACATAATCAATCCTAAACGTTTATGGAAATGATCAACAGATTTTGAACCATTGTTGTTCAAAAATTTATCGATTGAAGTTTTAACTCTATTTTCTGCTTCATCAAATTCAGCTGATTGTGTAGAAATTTTTCCAGTTCTAATTTCGTCTGCTAAATAATTTGAAACCGTGTATGGCAATACAAAATAACCATCTGCTAAACCTTGCATCAATGCCGAAGCACCAAGTCGATTTGCACCATGATCAGAGAAATTAGCTTCTCCAGCCACAAAACAACCAGGAATTGTAGATTGTAAGTTATAATCTACCCAAACTCCACCCATTGTATAGTGAACAGCTGGATAAATTTTCATTGGCGTTTCATATGGGTTTTCATCAGTAATTTTTTGATACATTTCAAAAAGGTTACCGTATTTTTCTTCTAACCATTGTTTTCCTAAAGTGATTACTTCTTCTTCGCTTGGATTGTGATTTCCTTTTGCGTAAGCAACTTCTTTACCTTTAGTTTTAATTTCAGTAGAGAAATCTAAATAAACACCTTCATTAGTGTCGTTTGCTTCAATTCCGCGACCTTCATCACAAACTTCTTTTGCAGCACGCGAAGCAACATCTCTTGGAACAAGATTTCCAAATGCAGGATATCTTCTTTCTAAGTAATAATCTCTATTTTCTTCAGCAATTTGTGTTGGTTTTAATTTTCCTTCACGAATGGCTTGAGCATCTTCTATATTTTTTGGTACCCAAATTCTTCCTGAATTACGCAATGATTCTGACATTAACGTTAATTTAGATTGGTTTATACCATGAACTGGAATACATGTTGGGTGAATTTGAACATAACAAGGATTAGCAAATAAAGCGCCTTGTTTGTGAATTTTCCAACCTGCAGTAACGTTACTTCCCATTGCATTAGTTGAAAGGAAATATACATTTCCGTATCCACCAGAAGCAATAACAACAGCATGAGCCGAATGTCTTTCTAATTCTCCTGTAACTAAATTTCTTGCTATAATTCCGCGTGCTTTTCCGTCTACTTTTACTAAATCAAGCATTTCATGACGGTTGAACATTTTTACTCTTCCAAGACCGATTTGTCTTGACAAAGCAGAATAAGCACCTAATAATAATTGTTGTCCTGTTTGTCCTGCTGCATAAAAAGTACGTTGTACTTGAACTCCACCAAACGAACGATTGTCTAACATTCCGCCATAATCACGAGCAAAAGGAACACCTTGAGCCACACATTGGTCAATAATATTAGCTGAAACTTCTGCTAAACGATGCACGTTTGCTTCTCTTGCTCTATAATCACCACCTTTAATGGTATCATAAAACAATCTGTATGTTGAATCACCGTCGTTTTGGTAATTTTTTGCTGCGTTAATTCCACCTTGAGCGGCAATTGAATGCGCACGTCTTGGAGAATCTTGAAAACAAAATGCTTTCACATTATATCCCATTTCACCAAGTGAAGCTGCGGCAGAAGCACCAGCTAAACCAGTTCCAACAACAATAATGTCTAATTTTGGTCGGTTATTTGGTGCAACTAATTTTAAATGGTCTTTGTAATCTGTCCATTTATCGGAAATTGGACCTTGAGGTATTTTTGAATCTAACTTCATAATATATTTCTGATGTTGATTATTATTTTATGAAAAAATGAATATAAACTGGAATAATTGCAAACAATAATGGAACAACAATTGCAAACAAAGTTCCAAAAGTTTTTATTGCCGGAGTATATTTTGGATTGTTTAATCCTAACGATTGAAAAGCACTTTTAAAACCATGTAATAAGTGAAATGCTAAAACAAACATTGCTAATACATAAAGAATCGTTGCTATTAAACCAAATTTTGGGTTTTTAAAAAAAGCAACAGTTATTTTATGTAAATCTTTGTAACCTTCTGCTATTTTAACTTTAGCTTGTGTATTGAAAAACTCAGTTCTGTTTTCAATATAAGTTGGCATTCCATTTTTTGTTGCTTCTTCTAAGCTTTTAGCTACCTGATTAACTGGTTGATAACCTTGATTTGTAGTTAAGTATAATTCTTGTTTTTGCCCCATTGCCTCAACAGTAATGCTTTGTAATGGCATATTTTCATCAAAATGCATTACTGCCCAAAAATTAACCATGTGAGTAACAATAAAAACTAAAATTAATGTTCCTAAAATAGCCATATTTCTTGAAGAAAAACTACTATTTGCCGAAGGAGAATTTTTTACATAACCAATTGGCCTTGCTTTTATGTTTTGATAAGTTAATAAAAACCCATCAACAGCATGGAACAAAATTGAAATGTAAGTTAAGTAAGAAAGTATTTTTACTGCTGGATTTGTGGTCATAAATAGAGCATACTGATTAAAATGTGAAGCATCACTAAAAACCAGTTGAAGATTACCTAATAAATGTCCCGATAAAAACAAGCATAAAAATAAACCCGTAAGAGCCATCCAGTATTTTTTTGCTAATGATGACTTTAAAAGTGCCGATTTTGCCATAGAATTGAATAATTTGTTTAAAAAATCAAACAAAAATACAGCTAATTAAGAACAACTACAACCTTTTCGGTGTAATTTATAATGAATTTAAAATGAGTTTAACACTTGTTGATTATCAATATTTTAAACTTAATGAATCTGATAAAAAGATTAAACAAATTATCTTGTATAGGTTGGTTTTAAACCACGTAAACCCATATCAGCAACATTTTCTCCTAAATATGCGTCGAATTTATTATTGTGGAGAATTTCTTGCCATTCAAAACTTTTATTGGTTGAAAGTGATAATGTTACAACAACATTTGTTTTGTCATTTCCAGTAATTACAAGTGGAGTTGCAAATTTACCAGTAACAACACAGGAACCTTGAGGTATTGGTGAAGTTGCAAAAAGTGGATTTGGTACTGTAGTTCCTCCTTCTGGTGCTTGTCCTTGAGCTTGATATGCATAATCATTTAATGCAAATGCCCAAAAACCTTGAAGTTTATTGCTGTTTATTGGAAACATATTATTACCAATTGAAAAATCTCCAATATAAGTATTATATCCTACAAAACTTGCTAATGTTCCAGTATAATCATCTCCTTGTCCTGTAACTTCATCAACATGTCTTACAACTATTTCATAATTTTGATAAGATAATGAAACTCTAGTCCAATTGTATGTTCCAGCTGGTAATTGACTTAAAGGAATTTCTAAAAAAGCTTCACCTTCTGAAACAATTTTTGCTTTGCTAAAATCTATTGCAGTTGCACCACCAACATTAGTTGTTTCACCTTGATAAACAATTGCTCCTTGGCCTAATGCATCATTATCAGCAGTAGAAAATTCAATATAATTTGACGAAATACTATTAAAAGTAGGCGATTGTGCCGCGTTTCCGTCTGGAATTGTAGAAACTGTTCCTATATTATTTAACCTAACTTGATTAGGATCAAACTTAAATTTTATAATTAATTTTGGCTCACGTTCTTGATCATCAACATCTGTACAAGATACAAAAAAAGTAGTTGCTGATAAAAAGACTAACAATAAGAATAAACTCTTTTTCATATTCAAAAATGTTTTTTAATTGATTTTGAATCAATTTGAGACAAAAATATTAAAACAATTATTTAAAAAACGAAAATAACGAAATAATATTGTTTTTTAATTTACTTTCAATAAATTAAGTTTTATAAAGATTCTTTATACTTTTGAAAAAAATCTTTTTTAAACATGAAATTTGACGCATCAAAAAACTCATTTACAAATTATTTATCACAATTTATTGATGCAAATGATAACTTGATGCTTAGTCTTATTCAAAAGGCGCAAAATAAATTTGTTATTAAATCTCTTAAAAAAAATGATTTTTTTGTTAAAGAAGGCGAAATTTGTACCTATTTCTGTTTTGTAGAAAGCGGCATTTTACAACATGCTATTTTAGTTGATGATAGTGAAAAAACTACATATCTGGCTCTACGGAATTCGGCTACATCATCATTAAATAGTTTTTTATTTGAAAAACCTTCCAGAAAAAGTATTAAAGCAATTGCCGATTGCAAATTGTGGGTTGTAGATTTAAAAGCTTTCAAAGATTTGATTGAAAACAACAAAGCGTTTCATGAGTTTTATTACAATATCATTGAGAAACAAATTTGTTTGATTGACGATTATCGCATTGATTTGCTTACGCTTACACCAGAAGAACGCTATAAAAAACTTTTAGCAACTGAACCCAAATTGCTGCAAGAAGTTCCGTTGCATTATTTATCATCTTTCCTAGGAATCTCTTCGCGACACATGAGTAGAATTCGTAAAAACATATTGTGATTTTTTTTCGGAACACAGATTGGAGAAATTTAAGAAATTTTAAAGATTGAAGTTGATTTTTGGTTTTGACATTGAAATTGAAAATAACGCCATTTGGCTACATTTTAAAAAATTACTTTGCTTAACTTTGGTAAATAGAAATTATCAAATTTAATTACCATGAAATACTATCAAATAGACCGAGATTTGTTTATTAAAAATCGCAAAAAGTTTGTTTCACAAATAAAACCTAATAGCGTTGCTGTTTTTAATTCTAATGATATTTACCCAGTTTCAGCCGATTCAACTTTGCCGTTTGCACAACATCGCGATATTTTCTATTTATCAGGAGTTGATCAAGAAGAAAGCATTTTGTTGCTTTTTCCTGATGCGCCTTATGAGCATTTGCGTGAAATTTTATTTTTAAAAGAAACTAACGAACACATCGCTATTTGGGAAGGTGAAAAACTTAATAAAGATCGAGCATTTGAAGTTTCGGGCGTGAAAACCGTTATTTGGTTGCAAGATTTTCACAAAACATTGAAAGAAGTAATGACGTACGCCGATACGATTTACATCAATACCAACGAACATTATCGTGCCACAATTGAAACCGAAACTCGTGAAGCGCGCTTTATCAAATGGTGGAAAGAAAATTATCCAGCACATAAAGTAGAAAAATCAAATCCAATTTTGCAACGTTTGCGTTCGGTAAAAGAAAGCGAAGAACTCGATTTGATTCAAGAAGCATGTAATATTACCGAAAAAGGGTTTCGTAGAATTTTGAATTTTGTAAAACCAAGTGTGATGGAATATGAAATTGAAGCTGAATTTGCGCATGAATTCTTGAGAAATCGTTCTAAAGGTTTTGCTTATACGCCAATTATTGCTTCGGGAAATAACGCTAATGTGTTGCATTATATTGAAAATAACCAACAATGTCACGCGGGCGATTTGATTTTGCTTGACGTTGGTGCCGAATATGCCAATTATTCTAGTGATATGACGCGAATGGTTCCGGTTTCGGGACGTTTTTCAGATAGACAAAAAGAAGTGTACAATGCGGTTTTACGTGTAAAAAATGAAGCCACAAAAATGTTGGTTCCAGGAACTTTATGGAAACAATATCATGTAGAAGTTGGAAAAATTATGACTTCTGAATTGTTAGGTTTAGGATTAATTGACAAAGCTGATGTTCAAAATGAAAATCCAGATTGGCCAGCATACAAAAAATATTTTATGCACGGAACGTCGCATCACATGGGATTAGACACGCACGATTACGGATTATTACACGAACCAATGCAAGCGAATATGGTGTTCACTGTTGAGCCAGGAATTTATATTCCAGCAGAAGGTTTTGGGATTCGTATTGAAGACGATATGGTAATTCAAGAAAAAGGTGAAGCGTTCAACTTGATGAGAAATATTCCTATTGAAGTGGAGGAAATTGAGAGTTTGATGAATTATTAATTAGAAAATAGATACAAGATGAAAGAGAAAAGACGGTTTACGAAAGTGAGCCGTTTTTTTATCATCTAATTGAAATTGGTTGACGTTTAAATAATAGTTTTTCAAATTCACTTGAAATATTTTTCTCTGTTAATTCTGTAAAATACAATCTACTATCTTTACTAAGATTAATTATTGTCTCTTTATCAATTATACTGAATAAGTTTTTTATTTTATTTTGCATATCGTAAGCATTGAAATAAAAAATACAAATTTTAGATTTCTTTTTAACATCTACATTTAGAAATTTAAATAAGTCTGAAATATATTCTTTATCCGATTCATCTAATGAGTGTCCAATAATATAAAAAATTGTTTCGTCAAGCTTACTTATATGTCTTTCTTCAGGAAATTTAATGAATTTTGGGTTTGAATTTTTATTGATTTTCTGATAATATTTAGCAAAATCATACATTTTATGTTTTTTTATTTCTGATGGTATTTCACTTACTCCTAAAACCAAATTTTGTAGCGAATAATTATCATTGGATTTTCCATGCAAATAAATTATTTTCGAACTATCAACCTTATACAATTTTTCTAATGTTGGTGTATAATTAAATGTAAAAATCTGATCAATTAATTCAAAAGGAATTGACTTTACTTTTATTCTAGCATTATAAAATGAATATAAAATATCGGTTAAATACCTATTAAACAAATAAATAAAATTTTCTAAAGAATCTGCTAGATTTTTTAAAATTAATTTTTCTTTAATTGTTCTGTTATGAGAATTTAAAAATTCACTTTTAAATTCAACTTCTAATTGCCTTATTTCTTTAATAAAACCAAAACATGATAAATCATTATAAACATTTATTTTATCTTTTCTATAATAATTATAATTATTTGGATTTGATTTTAAAACATTAAAAATTGAAGAAACATCCAATAATAGTTGTTCAATTTCATTTTCAAAATCTATCCAAGTTTCTATTTCTACTACATTCTTGAAGTGATAATACAATGGGTTTTGATTAATCAATTGGTTAATTTCTTGAATTTTACTTTTATCAAATTTAATTTTCTTCACATCAAAATCATCTAATATTTCATGGATTTCAAAGTCAAATAAAAGTTTAAAACTTTCACCAAATATATCATGAAAAGTCAATTCATCAAATTGCTTAAGTTTTTCAATTGTTTTCATCACAGCCATAAAATGACCATATTTTGTTGGCAAATGATGAAATAAATCAAATCCGTTTCCTGTAATTAATATTTTACTCATACTTCTGAAATCTGTTTCTCAAATATATTTATTTTCAAGCATAAAAGGCGTAAAAGTTATTAACGATAATTGTTTTACTTTCTTTTGTGACTTTTGTGTTTCAAAAAAATTAAAGTTATAGTTTTGCAACAATGAAAACCACCATCTTTAAAAACACAAAAATATCTTTTACTGATCAAGGCAAAGGCACAGCAATTGTTTTGCTTCACGGTTTTTATGAAAATAAAGAAATGTGGAATCCTTTTGTACCTGAGTTTTCAAAGAAACACCGCATAATTACTATTGATTTACTTGGTCACGGACAAACTGATTGCTTGGGTTATGTGCATTCGATGGAAGATCAAGCCGATATGGTATTTCATGTTTTACATGAATTAAAAATTAGAAAAGCGGTTTTAGTTGGTCATTCAATGGGTGGTTATGTTGCGCTTGCTTTCGCAGAATTATATCCTGATGCGATGAAAGGTTTGGTGCTTTTAAACTCCACTTCAAGAGCAGATAGCGACGAACGAAAAGCCAATCGTGATCGAGCGATTATTGCTGTAAAAAAGAATTATGTAGCATGCATTAGAATGAGTGTTGCAAATTTGTTTAGTGAAAAAAATCGCGATATTTTATTAGATGAAATTGAATATGTAAAACTAGAAGCACTAAAAACGCCACTTCAAGGTATTGTAGCTTGTCAAGAAGGTATGAAAATTAGAAAAGATAGAGAAGTACTTTTGCATTTTGCTCAGTATCCAATGCTTTTGATTTTAGGAAAAGAAGATCCGGTTTTGAATTATGAGGAAAATGTAGAGCAAATTCAAGGTACAAACGTGCAATTGCATACTTTTCCTGATGGACACATGAGTCACATTGAAAATACTGTAGAATTATTGAAAGTCTTGAGTGATTTTTTTAAGAAAATTTAAAACCCTGAACTCAAATAGAATTCAGGGTTTTGCATTTAATTATAGCTTTGCTCTCGATATTTCTTGTCCTGTTGGATATTTTAAAGCTGCATCATCTTCTGCAGTAATAAAAATTTCATCAGCTTCAAAAGGTGTAATTGTTTCAAAAGTAGCTTTTGAAGAAGAATCAGTATCAAGTTTACCCAAGTTTAGCAATCCATTTGATTTTGTCTGTAACCATACTAGATAAAAACTTTTTGAAGGCGATAACCTTTCAGGAGAAGTTAAATACTTAGCTTTTAACGTCAATTTACTATTTCCATTATCATCTTTAGATTTTTTTACAGTAATTTCTGCTCCAGGCGTAACATTTGAAATTGGAAATTTAACTTTTGACGAACACGATGCCATTATTAATGCGGCGAATAACATAATTTTTTTCATATACTTTTTTTTATTTCTATCAAGATACGAAAAAAAAATGAATTTTCCTAATTATAACTTCTCTTCAAATGGCTTTTCTTTATTAAAAATATCTAAAAGTAAAGTTGAAATCTCTTCTAAATAGTTTGTCATTATTTCATCAGTAATTACATTTTCTGAAACTTTATCGACATTAAAATTGAAAGGTAAAAATCCAGATTTCAAATTTTTAAAAGAAATAATTCCTGCTTCAATTTCCAATCCTTTTGCTAATGGTTGATACATAAAAACATAAGAAAGTATCTGAATAATTTTATCGTTTTTAATGTCTTCGGTTAAACCAATCCATTGTTTTAAAGTCACATTTCTATTTTCAACTTTTCCGGTTTTATAATCAATGATTCTAATTTTCCCATTTCTATTTTCTATTCGATCTACATTTCCTGCAATTTTAATTGAAAAAGGTAACTTAGGATGAATCAATTCACGTTCCAGATGTTGCTCTAACCCAATAATTTGAATTTCATCACCTTTTTGAATATCTTCTAATTCTAATTTAAAAAAATTCAACACATTACGTTTGGCAACTTCAAATGCCAGAAGATTTCTTCCTTTTTTTATTTCGCCTTCTTTGTACACCAATTTGAATTGATTTAAAACTTCATCATCAATTTTTTTAATAAGCAGTTCAATATCATTTTTAATTAATATTTTTCCAATTAATGGTTTGTATAATTCTTCTAAAGCTCCATGAATTATAGTTCCAAGAGTGTTTACGGCAATATTTTCTTCAACTTCATCAATTTCAGAAATTCGTAAAATTCTTTGAAAATAAAACTGCATCGGATTTCTAATATACGTTGTTAACGATGATGGAGAAAATCCTTTATCGGCGATTTCTTTTAAACGCAACATCACTTTTTCCGATTTTGGTACAACTAGAGGTTCATTTGCAATTTCAGGAACATTTGCATTATATATTTGATGAATTAAATTATGGTTGGGTTGATGTTCAACTTCTAATTGGGTAATAAAACGACTTTTTTCACCAGCATCTAAACCTTCACTTTCGGTATTATAAAGCAAATAAACATTTTTTGCGCGTTGTAATAAATGATAAAAATGATAGGTATAAATTGCATCTTTTTCTTTAAAAGTTGGCAAACCATACTCTTTTTTAACATCGTAAGGTATAAACGAATTCATACTTTTTCCAGCAGGAAATTTTCCTTCATTTACAGAAGTTAGGATTACAGTTTCAAAATCGAGCACACGACTTTCAAGAACTCCCATAATTTGTAATCCGTTTAAAGGTTCGCCTTCAAAAGAAACCTCAGCGACATCAATTACTTGTTTATAAATAGCATATAGTGTTTCTACATTATCAATATTTGGATGCAAAGAAAAATAAGAAATCATTTTATTAATTACCTTGAAAATGGAATAAACAAAGGCATTAGTTACTTTTTCTTCCGAAGCATCGGAATCATTATTGCGATTTAAATTACTTTTTATTTGCAATAGAATTTGAGAAATAGTTTCTAATATTTCCACTGAATTTGTATCCCATTTTTTAAATAACAATTGAAATAATTCATTCTGATTTTCTTGCAATTCAAGAATTCTTTTATGTAAAATAAAGGTGTAATTGTTTTTGTTTATTCTATTAACCAGATGATTTGCATTAATATACGGTTCAATTAATGGATGATTTAAAATATCTAAAACATCTTTATAATAAAATACATAACTAGATTCATTTCTGGCAATAGCATTTGTGTGTGCTTTAAATAATTTAGCAATAAGTATTTGAGCTGGATTATTTTTGCTCGAATAACCCATTGTAATATTTAGTGCTTCAACATTTGACGGAAGTGCATACAAAATGGGAACTAAAAGCGATTCTTCTCCAAGAACAACAGCAACATTTTGAAGATTTCCTTCATTGTTTTTACTATGTTTTTCTATTATTTCTCCAACTATTTTAGCTTGGCCAATAGATTTTGGCGTACCAATAACTTGTATGTTCTTTTCTTGTTTAAAATCACTTGTAATCCATTCATACGGATTTGTTTTATAATATGGCCATGAAGATTTAAATCTACGTTGAAAAAGTCCTGTGTCATGAAACGGATCATTAAGAAATGTTTCATCAATATCCCAATAAATTTTAGCAACATCTTGAGCTAACAAATGTTGTATGATTTTTTCTTCAGCTTGATTTAAAGCATTAAAACCTGCAAAAATGAACTTTTTATTAGATATAGAATTCGAAAAATGATTTAGATTATTCACTGCTTCGCGATAAATTAAACCTTGATATCCTATTCCTTTACCAATTAAATAATCGTATAAAGTATGATAATAAAGAGGTAATTTCTTCCAAAAGATTAAATATTTGTTTATTAAATCAGTTCGTTTATCAGCATCAACAGACCAATGTTCGACTTCTTTAATATTTTCAAGATATTTTAAAATTTTATCTGGTTCTAAAAGGTATCTATCTATTTCATTAAAGTCTTGAAGTAATGTTTTTGCCCAATTGGCAAAGGTTTCAAAAGACTCAATATCTTTCTCAGTTATAGATAAGTAAACTGAATAAAATTCAAACAATAATTCAACACTATCTATAGAGCGAATGCCTGCAATGTTTTGAATAAAATCTTCAATACTGATTATTTCAGGAGAAAAAATAGTTGAATTAATTTGATTTTTTAATTCATCAATTAAAAAAACTTTAGCTCTTCTATTAGGAAGAATAATAATTAAATCGGAAAAACTATCGCCATAATTAGTAACAATAGTTTTAGAGAGTTTGTTTAAAAATGAGTTGTTATTCATTTTATAAATATAAAAAAACGTCCCGAAAAAATCGGGACGTTTCTTAAATATATTTTAGAACTAAATTATTTTACTAATTTAACTTCTGTTCTTCTGTTATTAGCTTTACCAGCTTTAGTTTTGTTAGTGTCAATTGGCATAGACTCACCAAAACCTTTAGATGATAATCTTGAAGAATTAACTCCTTTAGCAACTAAATAATCTTTAACTGCTGCAGCTCTACTTTCTGATAATGTTTGGTTAGAAGCATCTGAACCATCGCTATCTGTATGACCTTCAATTGAGAAGTTAGAGTTTGGATACTCTTGTAAGATTGCAGTAATAGCTTCTAATACTGGGTAAGTTCTTTGTTGGAAAGAAGATTTACCAGAATCAAATAAGATAGTTTTTGCATAGTCATTTAATCTTTTGATAGCTTCGTCAGAAACTTCAGGACAACCATTGTTTGCAGCTGTACCTTTAACATCTGGACATCTGTCATCTTTGTCATAAACTCCGTCACCATCTCTATCTGGCCAAGGACAACCATTGTTTTCTTTTGGACCTTTAACTTCAACACATTTGTCATCTTTATCAGCTACACCATCACCATCAGTATCAGGACAACCAGCTAAAGATTTTAAACCTGGAACATCTGGACATGCGTCATTTTTGTCAGCTACACCATCTCCATCAGTATCAGGACAACCGTTAAATTCAGCTAAACCAGCTTCATTAGGACACTCATCTTTACTGTCTTCAATTCCATCTAAATCAGAATCAGGACAACCATTGAATTGTTTTAAACCTGCAACATCTGGACAAGCATCATCTTTATCGTAGATTCCGTCTCCATCTTTATCAGATGCACCAAATTTGAAAGTTAAACCTCCTAAATGTTGCATGTGAGTTGGGATAGAAGTAGCGTTTTCTCTTGAATCGAAAGAATATTTGTAAGTTGAGCTTAATGATAAACCAACTTGCTCAGATAACCATAAAGTTAAACCTAAACCTCCGTTTACAGTTCCACCTTTAGCGTCATCACCTAACCAAGTGTAACCACCACCAACGTGAGCAGATGGATCTAGCCATTTAGAACCTAATAAGCTCATAAAGCTATATTTTACAGTTCCGTCTACTGCGTAATAATTTAAATCACCTGGATTTGATACTGGATATTCTCCAACACCACCAACTCTTTCGCCTACAGCTTTGTCAATTTTGTTAACAGAACCTGTAACTCCTACTGAAAAATTACCACCAACATTTCTTGATACAGTTAAATAAGATACAGATGGAAGAATACTCCAATACTTGTTTGCATCAAAATACTGTGAAAATTGGTCTTCTACTTTAGAAGCAGCACTTACTCTACCTCCATCAACTGCGTTTACTCCAAATGAGATAGCCCATTTGTTGTTGCTGTCTTGTGCTTGTGAGCTTAGCCCTACAATAAGGAACAATCCAGCTAAAATTTTGTTAAGATGTTTCATACTTAAATTTGTTAGATTACTTGATATAATAGGCAAAAGTAATGCGTAAAATTGAATTATCAAAATGAAAATGTTAAAATGTGTGAATTATGTAAATAATTTGAAAAATTTATATAATCTACATAACCTTTAGCGCTTTTCCTACACTAGTAAATGCCTCTATTGCTTTATCTAAATGCTCTTTAGTGTGTGCTGCGGAAAGCTGAACTCGTATTCTAGCTTTATCTCTTGGTACAACAGGAAAAAAGAAACCAATTACATATATTCCTTTTTTCAATAATTCGTCAGCCATTATTTGTGATAATTTAGCATCATATAACATTACAGGTACAATAGCAGAATCTCCATCAATTATATCAAGACCTGCTTTTTTCATTCCTTCTTTGAAATAATTAGTATTCCACTCTAGTTTATCTCTTAGTGATGTGTCTTTTTCTAATAATTCAAATACTTTTATAGAAGCTCCAACAATTGCTGGTGCTAATGAATTAGAAAATAAATAAGGTCTTGAGCGCTGACGTAGTATTTCTATTATTTCTTTTTTAGCAGTTGTATAACCACCCATTGCGCCACCAAGTGCTTTTCCTAGAGTTCCAGTTATTATGTCAACTCTTCCCATTACTCCTTTTGCCTCAAGAGTTCCTTTTCCAGTTGCTCCAATAAATCCAGCAGCATGACATTCATCAACCATGACCATAGCATCATATTTATCTGCTAAATCACAAATTTTATCTAAAGGAGCAACTAAACCATCCATTGAAAAAACGCCATCTGTTACAATAAGTTTAAATCTGTGTCCTGCTTCAGTTGCTTTGATTAACTGTTGTTCTAAATCTTGCATGTTAGAATTTTCATAGCGATAACGTGCTGCTTTACATAAACGCACACCATCTATTATAGATGCGTGATTTAACGAATCGGAAATTATACAATCTTCTTCTCCTAATAATGGTTCAAAAACGCCACCATTTGCATCAAAAGCTGCTGCGTACAATATAGTATCTTCTGTACCATAAAAATCGGCTATCTTTTTTTCTAAAGTTTTATGAATATCTTGAGTTCCACAAATGAAACGCACAGAAGACATACCAAAACCATGAGAATCTAATGCATCTTTAGCCGATTGAACAACTTCTGGATGTGAAGAAAGTCCTAAATAATTATTAGCGCAAAAGTTTAAAACGGTTTCACCATTTACAATAATTTCTGCTCCTTGTGGCGAAGTAATAATGCGTTCTTTTTTAAAAATACCATTTTCTTCAATGGTATTTAATTCGTTTTGTAGGTGTTGTTGAATTTTTCCGTACATATTTTAGTTTGTAGTTTATTGTTTGCAATTACAAATGTAACACTTCAATTTCTTCTCCTATATATATAAGCGATTTTTTTGCCACTTTATAACCCATTTCTTCAATAGTATATTGATAGTTATATAGTTGTGTTTTGTGTTTTGGCAAATAATTTCCTGTTTTATAATCTAATAGAAAAACTTGATTGTCTTTTGAAATTGAAATTCTATCTGGTTTTACAAGATTTCCTTGTTTCTGGATAATGGTTTGCTCATTCATTACTTTATTTTGCTCAGAAAAATAACCTGTGAGTTCATTATGATTTACTATTTCTGAAATGGTTTTCAAAACTTCTTCTTTCTGATTCAAAATAATCAAACCGTTTTCAATTGCTTTTGTAATGGCTAAATCAATATCGTTTTTAGTTTTTATAAATGATAAAATTTCGTGTATAATATTGCCATATTCAATGGCTTTTTGCTGTTTGGTATTCCACATTACGCTTTCGCGCTGCGCAATTTTTATGTTTTTAGGATTTAATGTTTCTTTAAGTTGCGGAATTAACTTTGCATTTGAAACTTCAATTTTAGTTTCCGATAACTTCTTTGAAGAACCAAAATCATATTCCAATTTTTCTTGATTGAAATCAGTTCCTAAAAACTCAATGAAAAAAGAGGACATGTTTTTTGGCAAATCTCCTTTTTTATTAATATTCATTCCAGAAATAACGTACAATTGCTCTTCAGCACGAGTTAATGCAACGTACAAAACATTAATATCATCTAATAAATCTTCTTCTTTTTTCTGATTGTAAATTGTTGCTGCTTCTTGACCAAAATTTTCAACCTTACTGCTTTTATCAACTAATGCTTTTGGCAAACCAATTAGTTCTTCATTTGCATTTACCCAAATTTTTTCTTTTGGTCCACGACTGTAATCTTCTTCAGCAAAAGGAAAAATTACCACTGGAAATTCCAATCCTTTTGATTTATGAATGGTCATAATTCTAATTGCATCATTTCCTTCTGGCGAAGGAATGCTTAATTTCTCGGAATTTATGTCCCAATAATTTAAAAAATCTGCAATTCCTGATTGCTTTTTAATGTCTTGTTCAAGAATTAAATCTAAAAGAAATTGTACATAAGCATTTCGTTTTTCGATTGGAATAATTTTAGAAACTATTATTTCCGTTGCTTCATAAAGTGATTTTTTGCGAATGTTGTTGAACGAAAAATCTATTTCAATATGAGTTAACCACTGTTGAAATTCATCTTCGTTTTTAATTTCCATTCCAGCAGCTATAAAATCGTGAACTGGCAAATTATTTTCCCGAAGTTTCGGGAGATTTTTTCCTAAATAGTATAAGAAATTTGCTTTAGCATCTAAGTCGTTTGCATTTTTTATATATCGCAATATGTAGATAATAGTTTGAACTTCGGAAGAAGCAGCAAGCAAAAGACTTTCTGAAGAAACTATAGGTATATTATTTTCAATTAAATAATTTGCAATTGCTGTTCCTTCAGCTTTTCTTCTAGTCAAAATTACTATATCTTTATAATGAAATCCTTCGCTATTTATTTTTGAAATTTTATGTAAAGTTGCTTCAAGATAAAGGTTGTTTTTCTCTAAATTTTCGTCATCTTCCACTTCAAATTTATCAAATTTTAGCACAAATGAAATGTTTACATAACCTCCTTTTTTATCAGTACTTTTTTGATGTGAATGATTTTCATATAAATCTTTGTAGTCTTTATTATTGAATTTTGTAGAAAGAAATTTAAAAAATTCGTTATTAAATTGAATTACCTCATCATAACTTCTCCAGTTAATTTCTAAAGGAAAAAGTTCTTTACTTGGATTTACAAATGGGTTTTTATCTTTGCTTAATTGTATAAACTGTTCTGCTTTTCCGCCACGCCAACGATATATAGATTGTTTTGGATCGCCAACAATGAGCAACGAACCACGTTCACCATTTAAATCTTCGCTTGAAAGTGCATTATCAATTAACGGAATTAAATTTTGCCACTGCATTTCGGAAGTATCTTGAAATTCATCTATAAAAAAATGACGGTATTTTTCGCCTAATCTTTCGTAAATAAATGGCGCAGGTTGATTTTGAATTTGCTCATTAATCAGTTTATTAAACTCAGAAATTGATAAGATATTTTGCTCTTTTTGAATGTCTTGTAGTTTATTACTAAGCGTATTCATTAACGAAAGTGGCGTGATGTTTTTAAGAAATGCTTCGTAAAAATGTTTCTTTTCGTATTTAGTATAAATTGAATTTAAAATAGACAATAATTCGGGAATAATGCTTTCTATTATTGCACCATCTTTTGCTGAACTATTGATTTTTATATCTTCAAATTCGTGATAGGTTTTATTATTCGGGTTGAATTCGCCAATTTTTAATTTGTTTAAATGATTTGGGAAATGTCCGGCTGAAAACGATTTTAAATCAATACCGTTTTTTTCTATTAATGCTAAAGCTTCGGTTGCTAGTGCAATGGTTTCGGCTTCAATTTGTTTACAAAGTTCAATTAACTTGTTTTTTATAATAGAAAATTCGGTAATATTTTTTGTGTTGAAATGAGCTATTTCTTCCCGATTATTTTCATTTAAAATTAATCTTCCTGTATCCATTATTTCACGCGAAACATCCCATGATTTATCATCATCGGTTTTTTCCATAGTGAAATCAACTAATAATTTAGTTAATTCTTCATCGTTTCCAGCCTCGGCAATTATAGCATCAACTGCTTCTGTTAAAAGGTTTTCTGTGTCTAAAGAAACATCAAAAGTTATGGGTAAATTTAAATCGTGAGCAAAAGCACGAATTACTTTATGGGTAAATTTATCGATGGTTGAAATATCAAAAGCAGCATAATTATGAATTAAATTTTTAATTATACTTTTTGCTTTTGTAGTAATGTCAGTTGTTGTTAAACCGGTTTCTTCATTGATTTTTTGCATTAATTGCATTGCTTTTTCTGAAGGATTTTCTTTAGCAAACTCCGACAAACTTTCTACAACACGACTTTTCATTTCGTGCACGGCTTTGTTGGTAAACGTTATAGCAAGAATATTTCTATAAGCATCTTGTTTTTTTGACAACAAAATGATTTTTAGGTATTCTTTTACTAAAGTATACGTTTTGCCAGAACCTGCAGAAGCGTCGTATATGGAGAAAGCTGGTTTATTCATGGTTTAACCGCGAATTCGCGAATTTTAAAATTGCTTTTTTTTAATTTGATAAATATAATTCAATTTAGATTCTTCTCCGAAATATTCTACTTCAAACTCATCAACTTTTATAGCTCCAATTTTCTCTATAGCTTTTTGAGACCTATAATTTGTCGCGCCAATATGAAAATAAATAGTATCAACATATTGAAACGCATAATCAATCATTAACTTTTTTAAAGCTAAATTATATCCTTTTCCCCAAAATTTTCTTCCAATAAATGTATAGCCAATTAACACTGAAGTTTCATTAGAATTATCTCTTTCAATAAAATCATAATACCTTGAACTGCCTACAACTTCATTAGTTTTAGAATCTCTAACTAAAAAAGCACCTTTTGATTGTATTGCACCTTCAAAGAAATTTTGAAATACTTCTCTTTGATATCGTAACTTATTTGGATGTTGTTCCCAAAGCAATTTATCATTTGCAACAGCATATAATTCATCAAAATCATTTTCTTGAAGAGGAATTAACTCAATTAATTCATTTTGTAGGTTTTTAGGTTGTAAATTAAATGTCATTTTAAGCGGTAATCAATTTTAATTATTTGTTAATTGAGAAATAGTATTTTATTATACGAAGTTAAATGATTAAATTTGAAATTCAATTTAGTATTAATTTAAATTATATAAGATGGCTTTTGAATTACCACAATTACCATATGCATACGATGCATTGGAACCACATATTGATGCAAGAACGATGGAAATTCATCATTCGAAACACCATAATGCTTACACAACCAACTTAAATGCGGCAATCGCTGGAACTGACTTGGAAGGAAAAACAATAGAAAATATTTTAATTAATTTAGATATGAAAAATGCTGCTGTTAGAAATAATGGTGGTGGTTTTTATAATCACAATTTATTTTGGACAGTAATGTCACCAACTGGTGGTGGATTACCAACTGGCGATTTAGCTGAAGCAATTGATAGCGATTTTGGTTCTTTTGAAGAGTTTAAAGCTCGTTTTGCTAAAGCTGGCGCAACACAGTTTGGTTCTGGTTGGGCTTGGCTTTGTGTAAAAGATGGAAAACTAGAAGTATGCGGAACGCCAAACCAAGACAACACATTAATGCCAGGTGTTGGTTGTGGTGGAACGCCAATTCTTGGAATGGACGTTTGGGAACATGCATACTACTTGAATTATCAAAACAGAAGACCAGATTATATTGAAGCTTTTTTTAATGTAATTAACTGGACAGAAGTTGCAAGAAGATATGCAGTTGAAAAATAATAACATCATTTAAAATTTACTTGAATAATGTTAAAAAGCCGAAACAAAAGTTTCGGCTTTTTTATGAAATATAAAATTTTAATAAAAAATTAAAAAGGTGTTCACTAGCGTGAACACCTTTTTGCCCCAAACCTACCATAAACTTAACCTACTTAAATTCTATGGTTTTGCAAATTTAACAAGTATTTATCCATTAAAAGCTTGATTGCTCAGTATTTATTTGAAATAACCTCAAATTAGGGTAGAAACAATAATTTTGATTGTTATTTGAATAAAAATAAAAAAGGCATTCACAATGTGAATACCTTTTTTGCCCCAAATCTACCATAAACTTAACCTACTAATGCTATGGTAGACCAAAGATATATACATAGCTATTCAATATAATTATTTTTTAGATGAATAACTCCAATAATCGATGAAATGCATTTTTTAACCAATTTTAACACACTCATTAATAAGCTCTTGTGTTTTTTCCTTCGTAAAAATTGATAAAAGCTTTATTTACAACACGATTTCCTCCTGGAGTTGGATAATCGCCAGTAAAATACCAATCACCTAAATTTTTTGGACATGCTTGATGTAAGTTTTCTACGGTTTGAAAAATGATTTTAACCTCTGCTTTTATTTCTTCTGAAATAAGTAATTCAGCTATTTTGTTTGATATTTCCATATCGCTATATGGCGAATATATATCTTTCACATAATTTACTACTTCAGAGTCTTTTACGTTTTCTTGTGCCTTGCATTTATTATAAACTTCATCAATAATATTTGTTTTTTTATTGTCTTTTAACAATGCGATTGCTGCTTGAAAAGCTACAAATCCATCAAGAGTTGACATGTCAATTCCGTAACAATCAGGATAACGAATTTGTGGTGCTGAAGAAACTACAACTATTCGTTTAGGGTTTAATCGATCCATCATTTTAAGAATACTTTTTTTCAAAGTAGTTCCACGAACAATACTATCATCAATTATTACTAAATTATCTTCTGGTTTAATAACTCCATAAGTAACATCATAAACGTGAGCAACAAGATCATCTCTACTACTATCATCTGTAATAAAAGTTCTTAATTTTGCGTCTTTAATTGCTATTTTTTCAGTTCTAATTTTTACAGAAAGAATTTCTTCTAGTTTTTCTTTGGTTAATGTTTTTCTGTTATTTAATATGAATTGATTTTTGCGTTTATTCAAAAAGTCGTTTGCTGCTTCAATCATTCCATAAAAAGAAGTTTCAGCCGTATTTGGAATGTATGAAAAAACTGAATTGTCTGTATCATCTTCTATAGCTTCTAAAACAGCAGGTAAAATTAATTTTCCAAGTTGTTTTCTTTCTTGGTAAATTTCGGCATCACTTCCACGAGAAAAATAAATACGCTCAAATGAACATGCTTTTTTTACTGTAGGAACAATTATTTCTTCTTCGGTAACTTTACCGTTTTTCTTAATAATTAACGCATTTCCAGGTTGTAATTCTTGTACTTTTTCAAAAGCTACATTAAAAACGGTTTGAATAACTGGTCTTTCTGAAGCTACTACTACAATTTCGCCATCTTCATAAAAATAAGCAGGTCTAATTCCTGCTGGATCACGAAATACAAAAGCATCACCATGACCAAAAAGTCCTGCCATTGCATAACCGCCATCCCAATTTTTAGATGCTTTTTTTAAAATTTTTGAAATTTCTAATCTTTCAGCAATTACTGGCGATGCTTCTCTTTTTGATAAACCATTATTTTTACATTCTAAATATAAATCGGTTACTTCATCATCAAGAAAATGTCCTATTTTTTCCATGACAGTAACTGTATCTGCCATTTCTTTTGGGTGTTGTCCTAATTCTACTAAACTGTTAAAAAGCTCAGTTACATTAGTCATATTAAAATTTCCTGCAACAATTAAGTTTCTGTGCATCCAGTTGTTTTGACGTAAAAAAGGATGAACGCTTTCAATACTATTTTTTCCAAAAGTTCCGTAACGAACATGTCCAAGAAATAATTCTCCGATGTATGGAATATTTGCTTTCTGTAAGGCCACATTATCGGTATATTCAGGATGATTAGTCATTTCTAAATTAATGCGCTCATTTATTTGAGCAAAAACATCTTGAATGGGTTGCGAGTTATTAGAACGAACACGACTTATGTATCGTTCTCCTGCATCAACATCTAGTTTTATTGATGCAAAACCTGCGCCATCTTGTCCGCGATTGTGTTGCTTTTCCATTAAGAGATACATTTTTTGTATTCCATAAAAAGCTGAACCGTATTTATCTTTGTAAAATTCTAACGGTTTTTTTAATCGTAAAAGTGCAATTCCACATTCGTGTTTTATTGCGTCGCTCATTTTAGTTGTGTTTTAGTTGTGTTGTTGTTCTTTATTCTTTAATTATTTTTCTTGAGCTAATTCCGTTTTCTGTTTCAATATTCAAAAAATAAATTCCAGGAATAAGATTGTTAAGATTCACAGTTGTTTCAAATTGTGTGTCAAGGATTCTGCCATTTAAATCTGAAATAGTGATTTTTATTATTTCCAGATTTGAGTTAATTGTCAGATTGTTTTTTGTTGGGTTTGGAAAAATCACAATATCATCTTTTTCAAAATTTGGGTTCGCAAGTGAGGTTGAATTTAACTTCGCCACAAAAGCATCAACAAATCCATAACCTGGTTGTGAGTTATTTGTAAATGTTGTACCTCCAAACGTAATTACTGGTGAATCAAAAAATCCTCCCAAAAGCAAATTCCCAATTGGATCAATTGCAAAACCCAATACATCTTCATTACCAATACCACCAACAGATTTTGCCCACAAAAATTGCCCCGAAGTATTCATTTTAGCAAGGTAAATATCTTGTGAAGGAACAGCAGTGCTGCTGTTAGAATTAACTAAAGTTGTTGCACCTAAACTTATTGTTGGAGTATTAAAAAGGCCAGCTAAATAAATACTTGTTCCATCAGTTTTAATATTAAAAGACAAGATAGGATTAAATATGTTTGGATAATTTGTAACAGAATTAACTTGACCACCAATATTCATTATGATAAAACCTGAACTAAATAATGTAGGTGAATTATAATTTACGCCCTCAATTGAGTAAGTAGAAGAACCAATTACCGGATTGGCTCTTGTTGAAAATGATACAAATAATTCATCTTGAACTACTAAAATGCTAGCACCTTCATCTCCATTACCTTGTATTGCTTTTTGCCAAACTATATTACCATCTACATCTAATTTGAGAATATAGCAATCTAATTGTCCTGGCGCAGCATTTGTATATGTAATTGACCCAACAGTAAAAGTTTCTGACTGAAAAATTCCGGTTAAATATAAATTTCCTGCTGCATCAAATACAGGTGCTGATATAAAAGAATTGTCATAAACATCGTCATTCCCAAATCGTTTTATCCAGAGTGTAGTTCCAGAAGAATCTATTTTAGTTAAAATTCCTCCTATGTAACTATTTTGGTTAGTTGCAATCGAAACATTACCTACTGTTAGTGCTTGTGATGCTGCATATGTTGTAACATAAACATTTTGTGAAGCATCACAAGTAACAGTAGCCTGACTTTCATTCCCTAATCCTCCTATTTTTTTTGCCCATAAAACAGTACCGTTTGGGTCATATTTAACCAATGCTAAATCGTATGTAAGTAGTCCTACTTCATCAGGAACTGTAGCTGTATTATTAACTGTAAAGCTTCCAAATGTTACCGATGCAGATTGAAAACTTACTGCAACATATAAATTTCCGTTGGCATCGGTGGTCATGTTATAAACAACTTCGTTGCCAGTTCCACCACCATTTTTCATCCATAAAGGTGTGCCTAAAGAATCATATTTAACAATTAAATAATCAGCATAGCCATTGTTTGTTATTGTTCCCAAACCAAAATCAGCAACATCAGAAATAATGCTTCCGCCAGCAAAGACATTCCCTGATGGATCAGTGGTAACACATGCAAATGCTTCGTTTATATCGCCAGTCGATTTTTTGGCCCAACTCCAACTCGGCGCTTGCGCTAAAACGATTTGTGAACTAATAAAAAATAATAACAAAAAAATCTTTTTCATAATATTTTAAAGTTGGTTTTAAGCTTAACAAAAATGCCCCGAAATTTCGAGGCATAAATTTATGATAATTCTATTTCAAATTGTGTTAAAGATTTGAATTGTTTCAATCTATTTTTAACATCTTGTTCTTTTAGTTCTAACATTCTTTCTGTTCCAAATTTTTCAACACAAAACGAAGCTAAATTTGAACCTTGAATAATTGCTGTTTTCATAGTTTCAAACGAAATGTCGCCTTGTTGTGTTATAAATCCTGCAAATCCACCTGCAAAAGTATCGCCTGCGCCAGTTGGATCAAAAACTTCTGCTAACGGCAAAGCTGGTGCAAAGAAAATATGTTCGTTGTGAAACAATAATGCGCCGTGTTCTCCTTTTTTAATTACTACATATTTTGGTCCCATTGTATGGATTTTAGCTGCAGCTTTTACTAAAGAATATTCACCCGACAATTGACGTGCTTCTTCATCGTTAATTGTAATAACATCAACACGTTTAATAACATCTAGTAATTCTGGTAAAGCGCAATCCATCCAAAAATTCATTGTGTCTAAAACAACTAATTTTGGTTTTTGAGTCATTTGATTTAAAACACCTGTTTGTACAATAGGATGTAAATTTCCTAACATTACCACATCGGCATTTTTATAATTTTCTGGAACAATTGGATTAAAATCAGCAAGAACATTTAATTCTGTTGCCAATGTGTCTCTTGAGTTCATATCGTTATGATATCTTCCGCTCCAAAAAAATGTTTTTCCACCTTTTACAACTTCAAGACCAGAAATATCTATGTTTCTAGAAGTTAATAAATCTAAATATTCTTGCGGAAAATCATCACCAACAACCGATACTATTGCTGATTGTAAGTTAAAATGTGAAGCAGAAAGACCGATGAATGTTCCAGCGCCACCAAGAATTTTATCTGTTTTCCCAAAAGGAGTTTCTATGGCATCGAAAGCAACGGTGCCTACAATTAATAATTTACCCATTATGGCGTATAATTTTGTGCAAATATAAGGGTAACTTTTGAGGTATGTAAGGTTGTTTTAAAAAAGAATGAACAGTTTTCACTATCCTTTGTCCATCAAATTTTGTTACTTAAGTGATGTTAGTATTTTTAAATTATTAGTGTTATTTTTAGACCCTAAATCGCTTTTTTAAAGTTAGTTTTTATGAAATCAATCTTGCTTAGTATCAGCCTTGTTCTAGTTTTTAACATGAATTTCGCACAAAGCCGAAAATTACCTCTTGACACTATAATTACCACAAAAAATACGGTTACCATAAATGGGAGTGTTGTTCCTTATACAGCGCAAACAGGAACGCAACCCGTTTGGGATGAAAGCGGTAAGCCAACGGCAAGTTTGCATTATACCTATTACACCCGCGATAATATTAAAGATAGAGCTTCAAGACCTTTGTTAATTTCGTTTAATGGTGGTCCAGGTTCGGCCTCAGTTTGGATGCACTTGGCTTATACAGGACCGAGAATTTTAAAAATTGATGATGAAGGATATCCTGTTCAACCATATGGCGTAAATGAAAATCCTTTTTCGGTTTTAGATGTAACAGATATTGTTTATATAAATCCCGCAAATACGGGCTATAGCAGAACTATTCCAGAAACTGGAGCAGATGTAGATCGAAAAAAGTTTTTTGGTATCAATGCAGATATCAAATACTTAGCAGATTGGTTAAATACTTTTGTTACTAGAAATAATCGCTGGTTATCACCCAAATATATCATTGGCGAAAGCTACGGTGGCACTAGGGTAATGGGTTTATCATTGGCATTACAGAACCAACAATGGATGTATTTAAATGGTGTCATCATGGTTTCTCCCGCCGATTATAAAGTGATACGTGAAGATGGTCCAGTTTCAAACGCATTAAACTTACCTTATTATACTGCCGCGGCGTGGCACCACAAAGTTTTGCCTCCAGCCTTGCAAAATAAGGATCTTGAAGAAATTTTGCCTGAGGCAGAGGCTTACACCATAAATTCTCTAATTCCGGCATTAAGTAAAGGTGGTTTTATTGATGAGAGCGAAAAAAATACGGTAGCCGAAAAAATGGCGTATTATTCTGGCTTATCTAAAAAAGAGATAATAGATCAGAATTTAGTGGTGCCAACAGATTATTTTTGGAAGCATTTATTAAAAGACAAAACCGGATTTACCATAGGTAGATTAGATAGCAGATATTTAGGAATTGATAGGCAATTGGTAGGCGATAGTCCCGATTATAGTGCAGAATTAACTTCTTGGTTGCACAGCTTTACGCCAGCGATTAATTATTATTTACAAGAAGAATTAAAGTTTAAAACCGATGTTAAGTATAATATGTTTGGGCCAGTACAGCCTTGGGACAATTCTGACGACAATACCCGAGATAACTTAAGGCAAGCTATGGCCCAAAATCCGTTCTTAAATGTATTGATACAAAGCGGATATTATGATGGTGCTACCACTTATTTCAACGCTAAATATACTATGTGGCAGGTAGATCCAAGTGGAAGAATGAAAGATAGATTTGAGTTTAAGGGCTATCGTAGTGGGCATATGATGTACCTGCGTTCTGAAGATTTAAAAAGTTCTAATGATGATATTCGGGCTTTTATCAAAAGAACACAGGCTAATGGTAAAAGTGCTAAATATTAAGAAAAAAGTTAAAGAGTGAAATGATTATATGTTTATAAAGTAAAAAAGTAAAACCATCCTATTTTTCTTTTTTCAAAAAACGTACTTTTCTGATTTTGCTTCATATCAATTAGCGCCAACAAAGCCAATATCTATTTTCAATTTTTTTTCTTTAGATGCGGCAACGGCCAAAGCATCACAACGTTCGTTTTGAGGGTGGTTGTTGTGGCCTTTAATCCATTTAAAGCTTACGTGCTGTTTTCTGTATTCTATGAAAAATAATTTCCATAAATCAGGATTTTTTTTATCCTTGAAATTGGTTTTTTCCCATTTTACGTACCATTTTTTCTCAACTGTGTCAACCACATATTTAGAATCGGTGAAAACGGTCACGTAGATTCCGCTTTTTTTGAGCTTTTTTAATGCTTCAATCACAGCAAGGAGCTCCATTCTATTATTTGTGGTATGCTCAAAACCTTCGGAAAATTCTTTTTTATAGGGTTTTCCTACCCATTCCATTACAATTCCGTAACCGCCAGGACCTGGATTGCCCCTTGCAGCACCATCAGTATAAATATGCACTTGCGCTCTATCCATGTAATAATTTATCTATTGCTTTTGGAAAATGCTCATATTCTAATATATGTACTTTTTTGGCAATATCTTCTGCGCTATCTTCTGGCAAAATTTCGACTTTTACCTGCTTAATTATCGCTCCTTCATCATAATTTTCGTTCACAAAATGGATAGTGATACCTGTTTCTTGCTCTAAATTAGCTTTAACAGCATGGTGAACGTGCATTCCGTACATTCCTTTGCCTCCGTATTTTGGCAATAGCGCCGGATGTATGTTTACGATTTTATTGGGGAAGTTTTTAATCAATTTTTCAGAAACCTTCCAAAGAAAACCAGCAAGGATAATCAAATCAGGATTGCAGCTTTTTAAAATATTTAACACACAATCGGTTTCATAAAAAGCAGTTTTATTAAAATACAAAGCACTGATATTCAATTTATTACATCGTTCTAAAACTTTGGCGTCGCTTTTATTTGTTAAAACAGCGGTAATAGTAACCTCAGCATTGTTGGCAAAATATTGTGATATGTTTTCAACATTAGAACCAGAACCAGAAGCAAATAGAACAATACGTTTCATGCAATGTTTTAAGGGTATTAAAAAAGAATAATTTTGGGTAAAATTAACACTCTTGAATTTAATTTTAGTAAATTACAATACATTTTAAGTACAAATGCTGTTATTAATCTAAAGTTTTTTATTTTTGCCATCAGTTAAATTTTTAAAACAAATATTATTATGTCAGATATTGCATCAAGAGTAAAAGCTATCATCGTTGATAAATTAGGTGTAGATGAAAACGAAGTTGTTACAGAAGCAAGCTTTACGAACGACTTAGGAGCAGATTCATTAGATACTGTTGAGTTGATTATGGAATTCGAAAAAGAATTCGATATCCAAATTCCAGATGATCAAGCAGAAAACATTGCTACTGTTGGTCAAGCGATTAGTTATATAGAACAAGCAAAGTAATTTTATGATATCTTAGCTTAAGATTATAAAATATCCATGTGGTAATTATTCTGCATGGATATTTTTTTTTAATTTACACCCTAGTTAAGGAAAGTAAACTACTTAAATAAATTTTAATCAATGCAGTTAAAGCGAGTTGTTGTCACAGGAATGGGAGCATTAACCCCAATTGGTAATAATATTAAAGAATATTGGGATGGATTGGTGAACGGAAAAAGTGGTTCAGCCCCTATTACTTATTACGATAGTGAAAAATTTAAAACTAAGTTTGCTTGCGAACTTAAAAACTTCAACGCCGAAGATTATTTTGATCGTAAAGAAGCAAGAAAATTAGATCGATTTGCGCAATATGCTTTAATATCTTCTGATGAAGCTATTAAGGACAGCGGTATTGATTTTGATACCGTTGATAAATTTAGAGTTGGTGTTATTTGGGGAGCGGGTATTGGGGGTTTAGAAACTTTTCAGAATGAGGTTTTAAATTTTGCCGCAGGAGATGGTACGCCCAGATTTAATCCATTTTTTATTCCAAAAATGATTGCTGATATTGCCCCAGGTAATATATCCATCAAACATGGATTTATGGGCCCAAATTATACCACAGTTTCGGCTTGTGCCTCTTCGGCAAATGCTATTATTGACGCTTTAAACACCATTCGTTTAGGGTATTGTGATATTATTGTTACCGGAGGTAGTGAGGCAGCTGTAACTATTGCAGGTATGGGTGGTTTCGGTGCTATGCACGCTTTATCAACAAGAAATGATGAAATGGAAACCGCTTCTCGACCCTTTGATGCCACCCGCGACGGGTTTGTACTCGGCGAAGGAGCAGGAGCATTAATACTCGAAGAATATGAGCATGCCATAGCCAGAGGCGCTAAAATATATGCGGAAGTTGCCGGTGGCGGTTTGTCAAGTGATGCTTATCACATGACTGCGCCACACCCAGAAGGTATTGGTGTAGTTCGTGTAATGGAAAATTGTTTAAAAGATGCAGGTTTAAAACCCGAAGATGTTGATGCTATAAACACACATGGTACTTCAACACCACTTGGGGATGTGGCAGAATTAAAAGCCATTACGAAAGTATTTGGCGACCACGCACCAAATATTAATATCAATTCTACAAAGTCTATGACGGGGCATTTATTGGGTGCTGCGGGAGCTATCGAGGCCATTGCATCAATACTTTCTATGGTTCATGGTATTGTGCCACCAACGATTAACCATACAACTGTTGATGAAAATATTGATCCAAGATTAAATTTAACCTTAAACAAAGCTCAAAAAAGAGATGTTAAAGTAGCATTGAGTAATACATTTGGTTTTGGAGGTCATAATGCTTGTGTTATTTTCAAAAAATTAAGCTAATTCTACAGATGAATTTTCCCTCAAATATATTTAATTCCCATTCTAAAGAGGATGGGGATTTTTTTTTAGGGATGACCAAAATATTAGGCTTTAAACCAAAAAAACTTTCGATTTATAAAAAAGCTTTTCTCCATAGATCGGCTAATGTAAAAAATGAAAAGGGAGAGGCCATGAACTATGAGCGTTTAGAATTTTTAGGTGATTCTATGTTAGGCACCATTATCTCAAAATATTTATATAATGAAGTGCCTACTGGAGACGAGGGTTATTTAACCAAAATGAGGTCCAAAATTGTCAGCAGAGAACACTTAAACGAATTAGGAAAAGACTTGAATTTAATTCAATTTGTAGAAAGTAGAATTCCGAAATCGCATTTCGGAGAAAATATTCATGGAAACGTTTTTGAAGCCATAGTTGGGGCCATATATCTAGATAGAGGCTATAAATACTGCGAAAAATTTATCTATAAAAGAGTGGTTGCTCCTTACGTTGACATTGAACAACTAGAAGGCAAAGTAATCAGCTACAAAAGCCTGATGATAGAATGGTGTCAAAAGCAAAAAAAAGCTTTTAAATATGACATTTATGAAGATTCTGGAAATGAAGTTTTAAAGCATTTTGCCGTAAAATTGCATATAAATGGTAAAATTGTTGCAAAAGCAAGAGCTACTTCAAAAAAGAAGGCCGAAGAAATGGCGTCAAAAAGAGCTTATTACGCTTTACAGAGTAAAATAGAAAAAAGTTAACGTTAATTTTTCAAATCTATAACGTTTTCGCTGGGTTTCCTTCCCTAAAAAAGTCTTAACTACTAGTATTAGACACGTAGAAATCATATATTTACAACTTGTTTTTTTTCGGATATCTATGGTAGCAATGCACAAAATGTCACTGGATTTTCAAGAAGATTCTTTTGTTTTGATTGCTTTGCATTGTAGTTTAGAAGATTTTACCCTTGCTTATTTTATCAATAAGCATCTTAAATGTAATTTTAAAAGAAGAAAACAAAATTTAATTTTTTCGGATAGTATATCGCTTCCCGTATTTGAATGGAAAGATACCATCAACGATAGATATTGGACGATTATTCAAAATAGTATTCAGGCGGAAGAAACTATTAATAATACTGGTTTATTTAAAGATACCCCTTCCGTTACCACAAAATATTTAATTCCTGAATTTAAAAATGTGGATTTTTTTATGAAATTGGAACAAGAGGACTTAAATTCTGAAACTACTATTTTGAAATCAATTTTGGCTATTCCAAATATAATAACTGCCTACACCATTAAAACCAGTACTTTAAAATCTAAAAACAATTTAATTTTTTAAATAATGCCAAGTAAAAAAAAGACGAAAATTGTAGCAACATTAGGGCCAGCTACAAGCAAGAAAGAGGTGCTAAGAGCTATGATCGAGGCCGGAGTAGATGTCTTTAGGATAAATTTTTCTCATGCAGATTATGACGATGTTGCAGAGAGAATTAAAATGATTCGAGAGCTAAATGAAGAAATGGATACAAACGTGTCCATTTTAGGAGATTTACAAGGGCCAAAACTAAGAGTCGGGGTAATGGCTGGCGAGGTAGTTGTAGCGCCTGGAGATAGGATTACGTTTGTTACAGGAAAACCTTTTGAAGGTAATGCAGATCGTGTTTATATGAATTATGCAACATTCCCAAAAGATGTTAATCCCGGGGAAAAAATTCTTTTAGACGACGGAAAACTAATGTTTGAGGTGATTTCTACAAACAGAGAAAACGAAGTGGTAGCTAAAGTTATTCAAGGCGGACCTTTAAAATCTAAAAAAGGAGTAAACCTGCCGAACACCAACATATCATTACCTGCGCTTACTGAAAAGGATATTAAAGATGCTATTTTTGCTATTTCGCAAAAAGTAGATTGGTTGGCTTTATCTTTTGTTCGTTTTAGTCAGGATTTAATTGATCTTCAAAATTTAATTAAAGAGCATTCTGATGAGAAAATTCCGATTATTGCAAAAATAGAGAAGCCCGAAGCCGTTGAAAATATCGATAAAATTGTTGCTTATTGTGATGGTTTAATGGTGGCTCGTGGCGATTTAGGTGTTGAGATTCCTGCACAAGAAGTACCCCTTATTCAAAAGCAATTGGTTTTAAAAGCGAAAAAAGCAAGAATTCCTGTAATTATAGCCACCCAAATGATGGAGACCATGATCACCAGCCTTACGCCAACGAGAGCTGAGGTAAATGATGTTGCCAATTCTGTGATGGATGGTGCCGACGCAGTAATGCTTTCAGGAGAAACTTCTGTAGGTAATTATCCAGTTCAAGTTATCGAAAAAATGGCAAGTATTTTAACCACCGTAGAAAATTCTAGCCTTATTAAAGTACCCCATGAAGCACCGCATGTAAGAACCAAACGCTTTATTACTAAATCCGTTTGTTATCATGCAGCACTTATGGCTAATGATATTAAAGCAAAAGCTATTTCTACATTAACGAATAGTGGATATACAGCTTTTCAAATTTCTGCTTGGAGACCAAGCGCTCATATTCTTGTATTTACATCGAACAGAAGAATCCTTACCCAGTTAAATTTATTGTGGGGTGTAAAAGCTTTTTATTATGATAAATTTGTTTCCACTGATGAAACTATCGAAGATGTTAACAGATTGGCTTGCCAAAAAGGCTTTTTAGAACTAGGTGATATGTTGGTAAGTTTAGCAGCAATGCCTATAAAGGATAAAGGTATGGTGAATACCTTAAGAGTATCTGAGATAGAAAGCCATCATTTATAAACTACTTTTGAGCTTTCTGACTACGAAAACTCACTTTAAAAAGTCAAAATTTTTAGTGAAGGTACTTTTTAAATGTAAATAATTTTATATTTAGATGGATATTTTAAATTAAAAAGCCTCAAAAAATAATTTCTTTTTGAGGCTTTTTTATGATTTTATAGACCACTTAAAAGCTAAGAATTCGCTAATTATATAAAAGATTAACAAGAAGTTGCAGATAAACGGCATTTTAAGTCAGACCAGTCTGTTTTGTTGTGTTAAGCCTCTTCCGATATTAATTGCTTAGCCATTTGTTTGGCAGCATAAATAGGCCAATCCTTTTTATGTAAATGGCTTTCAGTGATGGCACTTTCAAACAATAAATAAATGGCACTAGATAATTTATCGGTTTCTGCGATAGAATTAAGTGGAAAATTTTGTTGAACTAATTTTGCTAGATAAGTAATTAAACCCTTTTTTTGCGCTTGTATTTCGTTCTTAATTTTAACATTTTTTGGACCAATCTCGGCAAAGCAATTAATACACCAACAGCCATTAAAACTGTCTTTATAGTACATTTCTCTTAAATAATCAAAAATGCCCAATAACTGCTGTTTTATGTCGCTCCTTGATTGTATAAAACTATCTAAACCTTCCATGAAATCAGAATTCATTTTTTTTAGGTGGGCAATACAAAGCTCATCTTTTGATGCAAAATGACTATATAAAGTTGCTTTAGCTATGTCTGATTTAGTAATAATTTCATTAATCCCCGTTGCATTATAACCATTTACATAGAATAAATCTGAAGCCACATTGATAATATGTTCTCTTAGTTCTGATTTTTTCATAAAACAAATATACTTGAAAATAAAGAAGTTCTTTTAAAATAGTACGTAAGAAAACAGCTTGTTTTAAGTGTAGAATTATACCTTGTTTTGATCCCTATAAGAAGAACATCTAACCGTGAAAAAAATACGTAAGGTTACTTGGTAAATAAGGACTTAGCAACCACAATAATATTTATTTATGAAATATGATTTTTACGATACTAGCTTAGACGCTATTTTCGGACTTACAGAGGATATAAAAAACGACGAGAAGACTTTTAAAAATAATGATTCAACGATTCGTTTTTTGTGGAACAGAAACAAAACGTCTTTACAGTTAAGTGTAGACGGTTTAGTTATCTTACTAAAACCTAATCAGATACTTACAACGACTTATCTACATCACGTATCATTTACAGAAACTCATGTACCATTAACTAGCTTTTTATTTAATAGAGCCTTTTATTGTATCGCAGATCATGATAGCGAAGTTTCTTGTAATGGAATCTTATTTTTTGGAACACAAAGCTTACCCATTATTACAATTCCGGATTCACAAGAAAAAAAGTTCGATAATTTATATGAAATTTTTCAAGATGAGTTTGCAACGCCCGATAAAATTCAAGGCGATATGCTACAAATGCTATTAAAAAGGTTAATAATTATGTGTACTCGTTTAGCAAAAGAACAATTAATTGTTACGGACTTGAATAATGACCAGGTAGATATTATTCGAAAATATAATGTTTTGGTAGATACCCACTATAAAACTAAACGTAAAGTTACAGATTATGCTGATTTACTCTTCAAGAGTCCTAAAACATTATCTAATTTGTTTTCAAAGTACAACCAAAAATCTCCTCAGCAAATTATTTTAGAACGCATTGCCTTAGAAGCGAAGCGACTTATGCAGTTTACTGATAAGCAAAATCAAGAAATAGCGTTTGAACTTGGTTTTAATGATGCTGCTCATTTTAGTTCTTTTTTTAAGAAAATGACCAAACAATCTCCAACTGAATTCCGAAAAGCATCACAATTTTAGGCGAAAAGGAAATTTCTACAATTTGTCGGGAAATTAGTAATAACGATAAAGGTTTTTGTCGTCGCATCTTTGTAGTGTATTTAAAAAACAACATAAAGATGAAAACAAAACAAAAATCTATTTTCAATTTAATCGAAATATTTAAAGGCTCTACCAAACAAAATTCAGTATTGCACACCATTCCACAGACGCACTGTTCGGAGCCATATCATCATGATTTTTATTGTGATGCAGAGAAACCTTTTGTAGCCATTTAAAAGGGGATAATCTATTCCGCAACAATAAAAATCAAATTTATTAATAATGGATTTCCGCCTTTGCGGAAATGAAATAACAACAATTTAATTATGAGCACATTTAACGTTCCAACAAGAGCAGAAGTATCAAGCAACAATCAGGCTTTATTTGACAATTTAGAAAAGGCAGTAGGCTTTGTGCCTAATTTATTCGCTACCTATGCCTACAGCGAAAATGCACTACAAAACTATTTATCTTTAAGTGGTGCAAAAACATCGTTAAAAGCAAAAGAAAAAGAAGTAATTAATTTAGCGGTAAGCCAAGTAAACGAATGTTTATATTGTTTAGCCGCACACCCCAATTGGTAAAATGAATGGTTTTAACGATGCACAAATTTTAGAATTCCGTGCCGGAAAATCATCTGATGCAAAGTTGCATGCTTTAGCTGCCTTAGCTAAAAACATGACCGAAAATAGAGGAGCAACCACCACCGAAGTTGTAGATAATTTTTTAAGTGCAGGCTATACCAAAGAAAATTTAATAGATACTATTGTTTTGGTAGGCGATAAAACCACATCAAATTACCTTCATAAAACAACTAATGTTCCTGTGGATTTTCCAGAAGTAACCTTAGCACTTTAATCCTAAAAAAATAGTCATAACCCTTTAAATAAAATAATATGAAAAATGTAATTCTTAGTTTAATTGTAGTAGTAGCAGGTGTATTTTCAATGCATGCCCAAGATAAGAAAATAATGAAAAAAGCAACCGAAACAATTGCTTTAGAACAGATACCAGGTGAGTTTACTCAAAAACAACTTACCGTAAAAGCAGGTACGTATGTGTTTGAAATTAATAACAATGCAGTAGGTCATGATGTAGGTTTTGTTTTGGTAAAAAAAGGAGATGATATTACCAAGCCTGAAAACCATATTCAAACGGCCTATGTAACCAAGCCAGTAGCAAACGGAACAAAAGGAATGTCACAAGCTACTACACTAGCAAAAGGGGAGTATGTTTATTTTTGTCCACTGAACCCAACTGCTACTGATAATACCTTGATCGTAAATTAATCTCTTATAACAGAGTACAAATAAAATCTCACTAGTTCTTTTGAGCTAGCGAGATTTTTTTTTCAGTTATAGTTGGTGTAAAGTATAAAACTTCTGATTATTCTTTTTTTCTTGAGTCTAGGCTCTATGGTTCTTTAAGCGCAGCGATCTTTATTTTGGATTAAAACTCAAACTGCAATTGCACAGAAACTATTTTTTTATCTTCCTTTACATCGTTTTGCTTAGCTTTTTTATCGGTATTTAAATTGGCGAGAGAAATACCCAATAAGCGAACGGAGTTTTCCATTTTTTCTTGGTATAATAATTCTTTGGCGGTTTCTAAAATTAAATGTTTGTCGGCAATATAATAGGGTAGTGTTTTGCTTCGAGTGTTTAGGGTAAAGTCGCTATATTTTATTTTTAAGGTAACGGTTTTGCCAGAAATCTTACTTTTTTGTAAGCGTTTTTCTAACTCATTGGCAATATGTGCTAAGCGCTCTAGCATAAAAATTTCGCTGCTCAAATTTTCATCAAAAGTGCGTTCAGCACCTACAGATTTTGGCGTTCTATGGGGTTTTACATCACTGGTATGATGGCCTCTCACCACCTGATAATAATATGCACCGCTTTTACCAAAATGATGGGTTAAAAATTCTTCTGTTTTTTGTTTTAAATCTAAACCAGTGAAAATACCAAGCTGATACATTTTATCTGCGGTAACTTTACCAACACCATAAAATTTTCGAATATCTAAATCCTCTAAAAATTCGATAACCTCCTCAGGGTTTACGGTTTTTTGTCCGTTTGGTTTATTAAAATCGCTAGCGACTTTGGCTATAAATTTGTTGATAGAAATACCTGCCGAAGCTGCAAGACCAATTTCATCAAAAATGCGCTGTCTTATTTCCTTAGCGATAAGCGTGGCTGATGGGTTTCCTTTTTTATTGACGGTTACGTCTAAATAAGCTTCATCTAAAGATAAAGGTTCTACCAAATCTGTATAATCATAAAAAATAGTCCTAATTTTTTGAGAAATCTCTTTATAACGTTCAAACCGTGGTTTTACAAAAATAATATGTGGACAATTGCGTTTCGCAATAACACTACTCATAGCACTCCGAACGCCAAATTTACGTGCTTCATAATTTGCAGCAGCAACAGCGCCACGCAGTTCACTGCCACCCACGGCAATGGCTTTACCTTTTAATTCCGGATTGTCCAATTCCTCTACGGAAGCGTAAAAAGCATCCATATCTACATGAATAATTTTTCGTAAGGGAAAGTCGTAAGGCACGTACAAATTTAGGGTTTGTCGGTAAATTGTCTAAATAAAATTAAAACAGAAATTTTAATTTAAATCTTTCGGTGGCTAGATAGACAAAAACTATTTCAAAATTTGTACAGAATCAAATGAAAAAATTATATCTATTATGATAGGCTCAAAATACTTCCTGTGTTTAGTTGCTGGTGCTAAAATAAATCATAAATTTAAGTTATAAACGTTTCACATTATGCAACTTGCTTATGGGTGCACAGCGCCAATGGTAGAGAACTAAACTAAACTTAACAATTTAAATTATTCTAGCTATTAATAATCATAAGTGCAAATGCTACAAAAAAAAGCAACATGAAAATAAAATAATTGAATCTTAGAATTTTCTTTATTTTACTTTTTGGGTGTTCTTGTGAAAATAATTCATTAGTGTAACCTACCTGTTATCAAGAAGAAAATAGGGCCGTTTTAATTACTTATATTGATGTGCCAGAGACAATAAGTAATCCAAGTTTTGATATTTGTCTAAAAGATTATACTTTGATATATGTACCTATTACGCCAGAAAGGGCAACAAATCTATTTGCACCAGATAATTTAAAAAAAAATGGCTTAAATTTTATTATTGGCGGGTTTTTATTTGATATATCTGACCTAAATGTTTGTGCTCAGTATTTCGAAATTACAGCCATAAAAGTAAGGCGATGAAATAATTAATACCAGTTATTGGATGAAATTACTGTAAAAGACAATGATGGATTTTGTCTATGTATAGCGAAGCACTACTAATTTTACAAAATCGTCTTCTATTTTTAATATTTTTTTAGATGATAAAATACGTTTATGGCGTTTGGTTTCCATCGAAACCTAATTCTTTTACAAAAATATAACTACCTCGGGCTAAGACATTTTTGCGCTTTTTGAGTCACAGTTAAAATTATGATTAAAAAATTTTATTCCCAAAAAACAAACTTCTAGTAAAAAACATACAATAAGAACGATTATTTGCGGTTTTTTCATCTGTCATTTCTTCAGCTGTGATAACAAATGTAGAGGGTTTGGCGCTTTTGGGAACAAAACTCACTATTTCAACTCCCAATCCTCACGATAATTCCCTTTTACCCATTCGTTGGCTTTTTCGTAGTTGGTTACTCGCATATTAGCGCCATCCCATAAAATTTTACGTCGGCCAGGGTAAGCAAATGGTTCCCAATCGCCTATTTTTTTACCGGGAATAAGTTCTTTCAACTGATACGCTTTTATAGCCAAATTACCCATTAAAACCGCCTCAGTTAATGGGCCAGCCTTAGCAAAATCCGATGATGTTGGGGTGCCGTTTAAACAGCCATTCACAAAATTCATGGCATGACCAGAGGTATCGCCTTCAATTCGCGTTAAAGTGGGTTTTGGAGGGTTAAACATTCCCATAGTTTCAGAAGGCAATAGTCTTGCATTTCTGGAGTAGGTATCTGTTACCAAAATACCTTTAGTACCATAAAAAATACTTCCACCACCAGAGTCGCCAATGGTTTCGTCGTCTTTTAATTCGTCTGGTAAATCTGGTTTTAAACCACCATCATACCAGTTTAGGGCAATATCGCCTTGTTCTTTGGTATTGAATTTTAAACGTACAATAGAAGACGCAGGGCATGATGCGTTATAATCTGCTTCCACAAAATCGCCTACCCAATTGGTAGTGCAACTTGCTTCGGCTTCTGTAGGGTAGCCTAAGCCTAAGGCGCTAAATGGAGTTTCCATAATATGACAACCCATATCGCCTAGGGCGCCTGTGCCAAAATCCCACCATCCTCGCCATTTAAAAGGTAGGTAGCCGGCATAAAAAGGCCGGTCTGCAGCCGGACCTAGCCACAAATTCCAATCTAATTCTTTTGGAATTCGGTCGCCTCCTTTGGGTAAAGGAATGCCCTGTGGCCAAACAGGTCTGTTGGTCCAGCAGTCCACCTTATTAATGTTGCCGATAAATCCAGAATCTATCCATTCTTTGGCTTGCCTGCTGCCATCACTAGAAGCACCCTGGTTACCCATTTGGGTAACAATGCCGTTTTCTCTGGCAACAGTAGTCATTAAACGCGCTTCGTTTATATTGTGGGTCAAAGGTTTTTCTACATACGCATGCTTCTTAGCTCTCATAAAAGGTAAGGCAATGGTGGCGTGCGTATGGTCAGGTGTTGCCACCATAATGGCATCTATTTCTTTTAAATGCTTATCGTAAACCTTTCTAAAATCTTTATATAATTTTGCTTGCGGGTGTAAGTTGGTGCTTCCCGCAATTTGTCGGTCATCAACATCGCAAAGTGCTATGAATTTTACTTTTTTAGTATTGGTTAGTTCTCTAATAACGCCTCCACCACGACCGCCAATTCCAAAACCTGCCATATAAAGGGTGTCGCTTGGTGGTACATGATTTTTTCCTAAAACAAAACTGGGAACAATAGAAAAAGCCGCCGAAGCTGCTACTGTGTTTTTAATAAACTTTCTTCTTTGCATGATGCTTATTTGTAAGTTGGATATGAGCAGTCAAAGTACAAAATTTTTTCAAAGGAGCGTTTTGAAATTTGCAAAAAAAAGCAGGAATAACTAAAAATGAATTAATACCGTGTTATTTCAATTTCAAAAAAAATGTTAAGGGAAGCATTTAAAGTCTGACAAAAAAATCCAGATAAACGAAATTTACTTCAAAAACGGACGTCCGTGTTCCATTCTTTGTAAAACTGTTCTAAATAAGTTAACATAAATTTGTGCCGTTCTTCGGCTAGTAATGTACCAGTTTTCGTATTCATTTTATCTTTCAATAACAGTAATTTTTCGTAAAAGTGATTTATAGTAGGAGCATCAGATTTTTTATAAGCTGTTTTGGTCATTTTTAAATTTGGAGCAATTTCTGGATTGTATATTGCTCTGTTTTTAAATCCTCCGTAATTAAAAGCGCGGGCAATACCAATAGCGCCAATAGCATCTAACCTATCTGCATCTTGAATTACTTGCAATTCTAAAGAACTGAATTGGTCTTTTTTATTATCGAGACTCGTTTTAAAAGAAATATTTTCAATGATGTTAATGACATGTTGGATTATTTTTTGATTTATATTTAAAGATAATAAAAACTGCTTGGTTAATTTCGGTCCTACCGTTTCATCACCATTATTAAATTTGGCATCCGCGATATCGTGCAGCAGCGCACCTAAGCTCACTACTAAAACATCAATATTTTTTTCGTCTTTAGCAATCAACAACGCATTGCGGAAAACACGCTGAATATGAAACCAATCGTGCCCACCTTCGGCACCTTGCAAGGTTTCTTTGACAAAGATAATAGTTTCTTCTACGATTTCGGTATTGGTCATTGCTAAGTAGTTACGCCTGAGTTTATAGTTTTTTCTACTTGTGCTATTAATTCATCAAAATTACCCGAATTTTCTATGGGTTGATGTACATCTAAGGTAATATGATTGCCTAGTCCGTTTGGAAATTTGCCGTAGCGCAACATTTTCCACGAGTTATTAATGCTAATAGGAACAATTAGTGCCGATGGCGCATTTCTCATTAAAATTTTTAGTCCCGTTGGCTGAAAAGGTTTTGGATGCCCTGTTCTACTGCGCGTTCCTTCCGGAAAAATTACGGCACTTCTGTTGTGCTCTTCAATATATTTGCCCAATTTCATGATTTCGCCCAATGCTTGTTTGCTATCTTTTCTATCAATTAAAACAGAGCCGCCATGCACCAAATTATAAGATACACTTGGAATACCTTTACCCAGCTCTATTTTGCTCACAAATTTTGGATGGTAATTGCGCATCCACCAGATGATTGGCGGAATATCGTGCATACTTTGGTGGTTGGCAACAATAATTAAAGGTCTATTGGTCGGAATTTTATAAGGATTGTTAAATGAATATCTAGTTCCTAAAATTAATGAACATCTTAACAAACATAAATTTAAAATACTAACTGCTTTTTTTAAGCCATTATAGCCAATAATTTTATAACCAAGCCATTGAATAGGATGAAAAATAACCAAGCATAGGCCAAAAGAAAGTTGGTATAAAATGGTTAAAGGATATGCTAAAATTTTTTGCATGGCACAAAAGTAAAAAACCGCTCCTTTTAAAGAACGGTTTTTATCAAAATTTTACACTAGCACTTAAAGTTTTTAGAATTACTTTTTGCTTAACAGAACTCGTTATAAGCAGCCATTAAATTTTCAGCGATAACCTCTGCTGGTCTACCTTCAATATGATGACGCTCAATCATGTGTACTAATTCTCCGTTTTTAAACAATGCCATACTTGGCGATGATGGAGGAAAAGGCACCATTAAACTTCTCGCTTTGTCCACCGCTTCAAAATCAACACCAGCGAAAACCGTAACCGTATGGTCTGGTTTTTTGCTATTGGTTAAACTAAATTTTGCAGCTGGTCTGGCATTGGCTGCAGCACAACCACAAACAGAGTTGACAACAACTAAAGTTGTGCCTGCTGCGTTAATTGCTTTTTCAACGGCTTCGGCGGTATGTAATTCTTCAAACCCAGCAGTAACTAGGTCTTGTCTCATAGGTTTTATTAATTCTGCAGGATACATAATCTTATTTTTTTAGTCAAATTAATATATTTCTCAAAGATAACCAATTTGTATTACTTCTTCTTTAACCTTAACGTTTCATTACTATAAAATTTGTTTCTGAAAATTATATCTTTGCCAAAAATTATTTTTAGCATGATTAAATGGATTGCAGCTTTATTGGGGTATTATCTTTTTCGTTTTCCCGGAGCATTTTTAGGATTTTTCATCGGGAGCTTAATTGATAGGGCGAGCAGTAGGTCTGGCGGATTTAAAACTATTTTGAATGATGCTAGACAGCAACAAGTTTCTCCAGCTGATTTTGAGCTTAATTTACTGTCTTTATGTTCCGTGGTAATAAAGGCCGATGGTAACGTTAGCCAAAGAGAAATGGACTATGTGCAACAATATTTTGTAAGCACTTATGGTAAAGAAAAAGCAAACGCTATTTTCAGAACTTTTAACGATGTCATTAAAAAAAGGGAAATTTCAGCACAGCGTATTTGCGATTATATGAACATGCGTACCAGTGTTGAAGTGAGAATGCAATTGGTACATTTTTTATTCGGAATTGCCCAAGCCGATGGTTCTGTTAGTAATGCTGAAATTAGTAAAATTCAGGAAATAGCAGGTTATTTAAGAATAGGACATAGCAGTTTTGAAAGTATTAAGGCAATGTTTATTAAAAATGCTGATAATGCCTATAAAATTCTTGAAATAGAAAAATCTGCAACTGATAATGATGTTAAAAAAGCCTATAGAACTATGGCTAAAAAATACCATCCAGATCGCGTTAATACAGAAAACGAAGCCATAAAAAAAGGGGCTGAAGAAAAGTTCAAAGAGGTGCAAATTGCTTATGAGACCATTCAGAAAGAACGGGGAATCGGTTAATTTTATCTCTAGGCTGTGCCTCGGGTGTAGCGTTCATCTAATCTCTGTATGTAAGCTTCAAGAGGCAAAAACCAAGACAAAAAGAGTATAATCTCAACCTTACCTTAGGTCTTGTCTCTTGTTGCGGAGTGATCTTCCCCGACTATTATTGGCTGATATCTCGATGGCGCTGTCTCGAGGAAATTTTAATATATTAAATAGTCAAAATAGGTAAAAAAGCAACTCTTTAGCCTTTAATTAAAAGCTATTAATTATGGAAAACTTTTGGTTTTATTTAAAATTAGGATTAGCACATGTGCTAGATTTTTCGGCCTATGATCATATTCTATTTCTATCGGTATTGACCATACCTTTTACCTTTAAATCATGGAAAAAAGTAGTGATATTGGCTACAATTTTTACCTTTACGCATTGCTTCTCTCTGGCCTTATCAGCCTATAAGGTGTTGGTTGTTGATGTTAGTGTAATAGAATTTTTAATACCCGTAACCATACTGCTGACCGCCGTGTTTAATTTAATCGATTTAAAGTCAAAAGAAGAACATAAAAGTCTGTTGTGGCATGGTATCGCTACAGGGTTTTTTGGTTTAATTCACGGTTTTGGGTTTTCTAATTATTTTAAAATGCTGATGGCAGAAGAAACAGATATTATTACACCATTATTAGGTTTTGCTGCTGGGATTGAACTTTCTCAATTGGTGATAGTACTTTCGGTACTTGTTTTGGCATTTTTTATGCAGGCTATTTTAAAAGTAAAACACAATATTTTTATCATTGTGGCATCAATTTTGGTGTTGATGATAACCATTCCCTTATTGATAGCTACTTACCCTTTTTAAGTTTTTATCTAAAAAATAGCCCATTATAATGCCTGGGCTAAAGTAAATCTGGTACCTTAGTGGAGCCATTCAAATTTCTATATAATAGTAAGTTATTGATGAAAGAAATAAAACAAAAAAAATACGACAAAGCCTATTTGCGAATGGCGAGCGAATGGGGTAAATTATCGTTTTGTAAGCGCAAGCAAGTTGGCGCTATCATCGTGAAAGACCGGATGATTATTTCTGATGGGTATAATGGGACACCGACAGGTTTTGAAAATCATTGCGAGGATGAAGATGGCTATACCAAATGGTATGTTTTACATGCCGAAGCGAACGCAATTTCAAAGGTAGCGTCATCCACACAATCATGTGATGGAGCAACTTTGTATATTACCCTTTCGCCTTGTAAAGAATGTAGTAAACTTATACATCAATCTGGTATTAAGCGTGTAGTATATCAGCATGCGTATAAAGATGATATGGGACTCAATTTTTTAGAAAAAGCAGGAGTAACTTTAGTACATTTACCTGATATTGAGTATAATTAAAAAATATAAAGTTGAAATGAAGAAAAAACAATCCTTTTTATGGCCAACTACTTTAGCAGCAACCTTGGCTTTGGGGGTTTTTATCGGAGGCAAACTTCATTTTAGTGATACACCGGAAAAGCTATTAACCACAAACTCGAAAAAGGATAAGCTCAATAGGTTAATTGATTATATTGATTATGAGTACGTTGATGATATTAATACAGACAGTATTGTTGATGTAGCGGTAAATAATATTCTTGATAAATTAGACCCACATTCCGTTTATATCCCTAAAAAAGATATGGCCAAAGTCTCTGAAAGTATGAAAGGCGATTTTGTAGGTATTGGGGTTAGTTTTTTTATGGAAAATGATACCATTGCTATTGTACGAACTATTGAAGATGGTCCAAGTTATAACAAAGGGATACAGGCTGGAGATCGTATTTTAAAAGCAGATAACGAAAAACTTTATGGTCAAGAGATCAACAATGAAAAAGTCATTGAAAAATTAAAAGGATTAAGAGGAACGCCTGTAAAATTAAC
The DNA here is from genome assembly GCA_041738035.1 of Cellulophaga sp. Classification (GTDB taxonomy): domain Bacteria; phylum Bacteroidota; class Bacteroidia; order Flavobacteriales; family Flavobacteriaceae; genus Cellulophaga. Next base: position 32,408 of record JBGSQM010000182.1, on the reverse strand, counting down.
CATATATAGAAAACAAGATAATAAAATTTTTGATATTATTATAAAACGCAATAATGTTCCCTTAAAAAGTGTTGAAGCGTCTTATATGTTGACCAAAGACATGGGCTACATCAAAATAAACCGTTTTGCAGAATCGACCTTTAAAGAATTTAAAACCGCTCTCACCTCCTTACAAAAACAAGGCGCTGAAAAGCTCGCCTTAGATTTGCGTGATAATCCTGGGGGTTATTTGGGGATTGCCGAACAAATGGCAGATGAGTTTCTAAAGAACAAACAACTCATCTTATTTACCAAAAATAAAAAAGGACAAATTGATAAAGTGTATGCCACTCAAAAAGGCACCTTTGAAGATAAGCCTATCTATGTATTGATCAATGAACGTTCTGCCTCTGCTAGTGAAATTATTGCAGGTGCTTTACAAGATAATGATATAGGCACCATCGTAGGTCGCCGTTCTTTTGGTAAAGGATTAGTGCAACGAGAAATGGAACTTGGCGATGGTTCAGCTGTTCGTTTAACCATTTCAAGGTATTATACGCCCACAGGTAGATCTATACAAAAAGCGTATAGCAATGGTACTAAAGACTATTATCAAAAATTTATGGATCGTTATGCCAGCGGTGAGTTGGTTTCTGTGGACAGTATCAAAGTAGCAGACTCTCTAAAATTTACGACTCCAAAAGGTAAAGTGGTGTATGGCGGAGGAGGTATTATTCCTGATGTTTTTGTGCCGATTGGTGATTATGAAGATGAGGCGATTAGTTCTGTTGAAAGTGAGTTACTCATGTCGCGTTATATCTTTAATCATTTAGAAGAAGATCGAAAACGCTATAACAATTATTCAGAAAAAGAATTTATTGAAAAGTTTCGGGTTGATGATATTTTGTTTCAAAAGTATATAAGTTATATCTCAAAATTTATGGATCCAAGAGTTCCTGGCATTGATTATTACGATTATGAAGATAAAATTAAATTATACTTAAAAGCAGCCATTGCTGAGCAACTATTTAATCCTAATGCTTTCTCTGTAATTAAAGGAAAAAGCGATAGCATGATCAAAAAAGTATTGGAGTTAGATGCTTCTAAATGAAATAAGTAAATGGTGTGGTAAACATGGGCAAGCTTAAAAAATGGGTAGATGCAGTTTGCAGTAGAAATTAAAAAAAACGATAGTTAAAGCTATGCTTTGTTTTTCGATATTATATAAAGAAAAAATCCATCATTTTCCTTCACATTCTTTCGACGTAATTTCAAAAAATAATTCATATAACTTATGAGTTCTTTTGCTTTTTAGTTTTTGTTTACTGCGTAAACCCACTATTCCTCTTTAATTTTTTTTTGTATTTTTTTAGACATCGTATAAATAACTAAAAGAACGATAGCACATAATGAGGCAACAATGCCAATTAACGCTATAATGCTGTCTCCTTGAAGTACATTATCAAAATTTAGTAACGTAGTGTTGTAAACTATTAGTGCGACTGCTACTAAAATAAGTAAAATGCTTATATATTTATTCATTATTATGTTATTTATGATTTTTTGAATAAGGCTTAGTACGGTTTAAAATAATTGATTAATATTTGAAGTAAACAGTTTTACCGCTATGGCCAATAAAATAACTCCGAATACTTTTCTAATGACCCCAAGACCACCTTTGCCTAATACTCTTTCTATTTTTTTTGATGATTTTAGTACTAAATAAACAAATATAATATTAATGAGAATGGCTACAATGATATTTTCTACAAAGTACTCGGCACGTAATGATAAAATAGCGGTCATCGTTCCAGCTCCAGCAATCAAGGGAAAAGCAATCGGCACAATAGAGGCTGTTTCTGGTTCGTCATCTCTGTACAGAGAAATGCCCAAAATCATTTCTATAGCCAAGAAAAATATCACAAAAGCTCCTGCAACAGCAAATGAATTTACATCAATACCAATAAGTTTTAATATTTCTTCCCCAACAAACAAAAAGGAAATCATAATAATGGCAGCAACTAAAGAAGCTTTTTCAGAATGTATATGACCTACTTTATTGCGTAAACCTATAATAATAGGGATGCTTCCTAAAATATCGATTACTGCAAATAGTACCATTGATGCAGTAGCAATTTCCTTAAAATTAAAATGAAATTCCATGTTTTCTAAATTCTTTGCAAATTTACGGTTTAATTCAAGTTTTAGATGTTTTGCCTTTAAATAAAATTAGTTAAAGTATCTTTGCCCTTCTTAATTTTATATATGTTTCAAATTGGTAAAACCTTAGTTTCCGAAGAAATTATTGAGAACGATTTTGTTTGCAACCTGTCCGCCTGTAAAGGTGCTTGTTGCATAGATGGTGATGCGGGCGCTCCATTAGAGGATAAAGAAACCGAAATTTTAGTCGATATATATCATAAAGTAAAACCATTTTTAAGACCAGAAGGTATCGCAGTTATAGAAAGTGAAGGTGCGTTTGTTAAAGGGGAAGATGGCGATTGGGAAACGCCTCTCGTAAACGGCAGTGAATGTGCCTATGTTGTTTTTTCGGATCAAGGCATCGTAAAATGTGGCTTAGAAGAAGCCTATAATGCAGGAGCAACCAAATGGAAAAAACCCGTTTCGTGCCATTTGTATCCTATTAGAATTCGAGAATATTCAGAATTTATAGCTGTAAACTACCACAAATGGCATATTTGCGATCCAGCCTGTTCGTTGGGAGCAGAATTGCAAGTGCCGATTTATAAATTTGTTAAAGAGGCTTTAATTCGAAAATTTGGTAAAAAATGGTACGCGGAGCTAGAGCAAGTCGCCCTTACCATGGCTAAATAGTTGGAATAGTAACAATGACTTTAGTGCCTTTGGCATTGTTATGCTCATCAAATAAGTCAATTATTTTTACGTCATAAGTATTTCTAAAATCTTTTGAAAAATTGGCAAGACGTTCTTTGGTAATGTCGATCCCGATAGATTTTCTTTTGAGTACTTTATTTTCTTTAATCACCTCAGAAGCATTTCTACCAATGCCATTATCGGTAATAGAAATGATAATAAAATACTCATCTTGTTTTTGAACATCAATCTGGATATTTTTAGCACCTTCTTTTGAGGAAAGACCATGCCAAATGGCATTTTCTAAAAAAGGTTGTAATATCAAGGAAGGTATTTTAATATTGTTTAGGTCAAGTCCTTCTTCTATTTTAACTTGAAAATTTATTTCATTAGAAAACCGTATATTTTCAATATTCATATAAAGTTCTATGGTTTCTATTTCTTCTGCTAAACTTATTTCTTTCAATGATGATGCCTCTAATATTTTACGAACCAATTTTGAAAATTTATTCAGATAATATACAGCGTTTTTCTTTTCGTTATTAATAATATATAATTTGATAGAGTTCAGCGAATTAAAAAGAAAATGAGGATTCATTTGGCTTCTGAGCATGCTTTGCTCCAGAGTGAGTAATTTTTTTTCATTTTTTAGTTGGTATTGCCTGTAAAGTATGTATAAAATTATAGCGGTAAGTGCTAGTAGTAATGCACTGATAAGCAAGGTGTTTTCCTTTTTTTTGAGCTTTAATTGGATAAGTTCATTTTCACGTGCAAGTGCTTCAATTTGGATATTCTTTTTCTCGCTGTCATACTTGAAAATAATATCATTTACGTAACGAATATTGGTCTCATTTTTTATGTTGTCTTCTATAGTTTTATATTTTTTATAATAAAATAGTGATTTTTCGAATTCGTTTTGTGCAAGAAATAGGTCTGAAAGTAATTCGTAACCAACAGATTCAGATAAGGCCAATTCATATTTTTTAGACAATGCAATCCCCTCTAATAAATTTTTCTCAGCTTCTTCGCAGTTTCCTAGTTTCATTAGGGCCCACCCCATATTTATATAAACCGCAGAAGTAATAAATTTATCATTAATCGCAATTGCTTTTTTTAGCGTTGGTTCAAGAAGTTGTAAGGCTTCGTTTAATCTGTTCTGTTTAATGTATATTTTGGCTATGCTATTTTTGCAAATAACCCGACCTCTATCACTATTTATTTCTTCATAAAACGCCAGAGATTTACGATAGTAACTAAGTGCAAGACTTATATTACCAAGCTCTTCATAGCATTCTCCTATATTTTGATTGTTGATGGCTAAACCCAAGATATTGCTAAGTTCTTTTTCTAATACTAATGATTGTTTATATTTTTCAATAGCTACTGTATATTGTTTTAAACTTTGATAGATATTCCCTATTCCATTTAAAGAAACATTTATGCTTCGTTTTAATCCTTTAGAAGGGTTCTTTACGGTTTCGGCTAAAGAAATGGCTTCTTGGGCATAATCTAAGGCAGTTTTAATAGCATCCATGCGCCTATAGGTAACACTAAGCATGTTTAAACTATAGACTTTTAGTTCTAAATTATTAGATTTTTTTGCTATTTCTAAAGCTTCTTTATAACATTGAATTGCTTTTGCATAATTGGAGGTATTCCGTTGCCAAGTACCAATATAATTTAAGGCATAGGCTTGACCTTCTAAATACCCTTTTTTTGATGCTGAATTGGCAAAATACCTCATAAGAAGGGTATCCGACCGTGAAGATTTTAAAATAGAATCAATAGCGCTATAAACTTTTGGCGCCTCTTTTATCAGACTATCGGCAGTTTTTATGAATTTAGAAGGAATGTCTTGAGTAAAACAAATGTAAAATGACAGGAAAAATATAAGTATTAGATAAGGTCTCAGTTTTAAGCTCAAACTAGGCACAAGCAGGGTATCGTTTTTTTCTTTTTTTTTAAACATAACCAGCTTAAAATAGATCTAAAAAGTCAGATTTTTTTTGACGTGAAACGGGAATCTTATGATTAGATTCTAAAATTACGTAACCATCTGTTTTTAAAAATTCTTTAATCTTATTTAGGTTGATAATATAGGAGTTATGGATTCTAAAAAAAATTTCTTGAGGTAGAATTTCATTCACTTCTTTCAATTTTTTAGTAAGTACAATTTTATGACCATCTGTTAAGAATATTGTGCTGTAATTACCATCAGATTCGGCATATAAAATTTGGTCACAACTTAAAAAAACGAGCTTTCCGTCTGTATTTAGTGTTATTTTTTTCTGAATGGCATTAGCATGAAAATTCAAAAGTATTTTTTCTAATTTATCAGCAGAATAGCTTTTTGCATTAAATTTTTTTATTTTAAGTATAGTATCATTTAAATCGTCCGAATCTATTGGTTTTAACAGATAATCTATGGCTTCATTCTTTAAAGCTTTAATAGCATACTGGTTGTAAGCTGTGGTAATTACTACAGGGAAATCTTTATTTTTTAACTTCTGAATAAATTGAAAGCCATCCATAGTAGGCATTTCAATATCTAAAAAAAGACAATCAGGTGTATTTTCGGGATCATTTAAATACGCTAAGGCTTCAAGCGGGTCGGTAAAAGAGGCAACAACCTTTATGTCGTCACTAAAATTAGTGAGTTCCCAAGTTAAACTTTGGAGGGCTTTTATTTCGTCATCTACAATTACAGCTTCTAGCATAAGAATATTAAATGTAATCAAAAATAATTGTTATTAATAGACTCTGTTTAATTAGATGTATCAATGGTAAAAATTTAAGTGCAATCGGGGAATAATTGAAAACAACAGGTTATTTTCAGTTGTTTAACTAGGTTATACTGTAAATAATATAATCTAAGTATCAAATAAATTTAGACCATACCAATTATACAATATTAAATACCATTGATACAATGACCTATTAATCAAGTTAAAACAATGTTTACTTTAGATTCGAAATTTAATTATCCCTCTTTTAAAAAAATTAAAGTTTAGGATTTATACCATATAAAGTAACACAAATTACCAACTTAAATTACAAATTGGGTCATGCAAAAATCACTTGTTCTATTTATTATTTTAATTATTGTAATAACGATAGCGGCAATTACAGAAAGAAGTATAAAGCCAGAAAAGACCATGCCTTTAATCGCTCAAACTTCAGAGTCAAACAAATTAATGGTAAAACAGAATTGATATGCTCTATCTAAGACATTTTTTGTTAAATTTCATCACAGGATTAGTGATAATCATACTTTTTACGTCTTATGTTCCCAATACTTATTTTGAATCTTTAATAACAAAAAATCAGTATATAAAGGTTACAGGAAAAATGGAGAACGAAATAACAAATAATATGAGTTTTACAGAGGCATCCGAACAAACTAATAAAGGAGTCGCTTATTCAACCTTAACTTTGAAACTAGACAATTCAAAAGAAAATAAAATTGCAATATTAATATCTAAAGAACAGACGGCAACACCGATACAAATAGGGGTGTATCAAATAAAAAATGAAAACCCAACCTCTGAGAATTATACCAATGGCGTTTTTGGATATTACAATAGAATAAGCTCCAACGAACTACCTTTTTTCACAGAAGAAGGCAAAGTGGTTATTACGCTTAAAACACCCACTACGGTTAAAGGTTACTTAGAACTTAATTTAAAGAACGCACATCATAAGAAAATTAAAATTCAAGGAAATTTTATAGCCAAAAATTCAAATTAAAGACATCAAATCATATTATTTGCAATAGAAAACTGTCAAACCAAAAACAAATCTAAATGGCACCTAAATAAATGTTAGGATAAATCACTATTTTAACGGTAAACCAAATTCATAATGATAGTATTTCTGAATTACATTTGGTTTTTAGGTTTCGGGGGGAACTTCCTAAACCATCAAATTCATTAATCTACAGGTTTTAATCTTTGTTATTGGAGGAGTGAGGTTTGGCAGAATTGCAAAATAAAAAGTATTGTTTAGGAGTTAATTTGATAAGGAAAATAAAAGACCAAAGAGTATTGTTTTATATACTCTTTGGTCTTTTATTTTAGATCTTTTTTTAACCCTATTTATTTAAAATTTTATTTAACCAACAAGGGCAACAAAAGTCACATGTTAAGCTACATTTCAACAACTAATGTTAAAAACTTTGTGATTTAAATAATGTAATGTGCTTTCTTTACCCAGTATAATTTATAATCTTTGTTACTCCGACAAACGAATTTTTCATTCGTTAATTTTAATAAAAAAATAAGAGAAGAAATATGTCAGTAGTAGAGCCAATATTGAGAGAAAATAAGGATCGATTTGTTATTTTTCCAATTCAGCACAACGATTTGTGGGAATGGTATAAAAAACAAGAGGCATGTATTTGGACTGCTGAGGAAATTGACCTTCATGAAGATTTAAATGATTGGAACAACAAATTAAATGATGATGAGCGTTATTTTATAAAACATATTCTAGCTTTCTTTGCAGCTTCTGATGGCATTGTAAATGAAAACTTAGCTGAAAATTTTGTAAATGAAGTGCAATATTCTGAGGCGAAATTCTTTTATGGTTTTCAGATCATGATGGAAAATATTCATTCAGAAACCTATTCCCTTTTAATCGACACTTATGTTAAGGATGAGAAAGAAAAGAATACCCTCTTCCAGGCTATAGAAAACTTCCCTGCCATCAAGAAAAAAGCCGATTGGGCTCTAAAATGGATTGATTCTCCAAGTTTTGCTGAGCGGTTAATTGCTTTCGCTGCCGTTGAAGGTATCTTCTTCTCTGGGTCTTTCTGTTCTATATTTTGGTTAAAGAAAAGAGGTTTAATGCCAGGACTTACCTTTTCAAACGAATTAATTTCGAGAGATGAAGGCATGCATTGCGATTTTGCTGTGCATTTACATAACAAGCACATTGTTAATAAAGTTTCAAAAGAGCGTATTACCGAAATCATCGTGGATGCCCTTAACATAGAAAGAGAGTTTATTACAGAGTCATTGCCTGCTAGTTTAATAGGCATGAACGCTAAATTAATGACTCAATATTTAGAATTTGTTACCGACAGATTGTTAGTAGAATTAGAGTGCGACAAAGTTTTCAACTCTAGCAATCCGTTTGAGTTTATGGATATGATTTCGCTGCAAGGAAAAACAAATTTCTTCGAGAAAAGAGTTTCAGAATACCAAAAAGCTGGGGTTTTAAATTCTGATAAGGATGGAGATTCTCAGAAGATTAGTTTTGATGCAGACTTCTAAAAAATAGTATTTCAATAAAACCCTTTAAATAGGGTTATTTTAATAAATAAACACCAATTGTTGTGCTTTGCAAATAAGCATGACCTACCCATTGTAACACTAAAAATAACTGTAGCAAATGTTTGTATTAAAAAGAGACGGAAGAAAAGAACCTGTAATGTTTGACAAAATTACGGCAAGAGTGCGTAAACTTTGTTACGGGCTTAATGAGCTTGTTGACCCGATAAAAGTATCTATGAGGGTTATTGAAGGGCTTTATGATGGGGTTACCACTTCAGAACTTGATAATCTTGCGGCTGAAATTGCAGCTACCATGACTACATCGCATCCTGATTATGCAAAACTAGCGGCGCGAATATCAGTCTCGAACTTGCATAAAAATACTAAAAAATCTTTCACAGAAACCATGAAAGATTTGTACGAGTATGTAAACCCTAGAACAAACAAAAAAGCACCTCTAATCTCAGATGAAGTACACGAGGTAATTCAAAACAATGCAGAGCTTCTAGATTCAACTATCATTTATAACCGCGATTTTGGCTACGATTATTTCGGTTTTAAAACCCTAGAACGTTCCTATTTGTTAAAGATCAATGGCAATATAGCAGAGCGCCCACAACACATGTTAATGCGTGTGGCTGTTGGTATTCATTTAAACGATTTAGAGTCGGCTATTGAAACCTATGAGCTGATGTCCAAAAAATTCTTTACACACGCTACACCAACCTTATTTAATGCAGGCACACCAAAGCCTCAAATGTCATCGTGTTTTCTTTTGGCCATGAAAGATGATAGTATTGATGGTATTTATGACACCCTAAAACAAACTGCTAAAATATCGCAATCAGCAGGCGGCATTGGGCTGTCTATTCATAATGTAAGGGCTACTGGTTCTTATATTGCAGGGACTAACGGTACCTCAAACGGTATTGTGCCCATGCTACAAGTTTTTAATGATACCGCACGTTATGTAGATCAAGGAGGAGGAAAACGTAAAGGTAGTTTTGCTATTTACGTAGAGCCATGGCATGCAGATATCTACGAATTCTTGGATTTAAAAAAGAACCACGGGAAAGAGGAAATGCGGGCAAGAGATTTATTCTATGCGATGTGGATTCCGGATTTGTTCATGAAAAGAGTAGAAGCTAACGAAAGCTGGACGCTGATGTGCCCCAATGAATGCCCTAACTTGTTTACGACGCATAGCGAAGAATTTGAAGCCTTATATTTAAAGTACGAAACTGCAAATAAAGGACGTAAAACAGTTAGAGCGAGAGAATTATGGGAGAAAATTCTAGAATCTCAAATTGAAACTGGTACGCCTTACATGTTATATAAAGATGCAGCGAACCGCAAGAGTAATCAGAAAAATCTGGGCACCATACGTTCATCGAATTTGTGTACAGAGATTATGGAATATACCTCTCCTGATGAAGTTGCTGTATGTAACCTAGCTTCTATTGCATTGCCGATGTTTGTAAAAAATGGGGAGTTTGATCATAAAGAATTGTTCAGAGTTACCAAGCGTGTAACCAAAAACTTAAATCGCGTTATTGATAGAAATTACTATCCTGTTAAAGAAGCAGAAAACTCTAATTTGCGACACAGACCAATTGGTTTAGGCGTTCAAGGTTTGGCAGATGCCTTTATTATGTTGCGTTTGCCATTTACAAGTGATGATGCCAAAACATTAAACCAAGAAATTTTTGAAACCTTATATTTTGCAGCCATAACCGCTTCTATGGAAATGGCAATAGAAGAAGGAGTTTATTCCTCTTATGAAGGGTCGCCCATCTCTAAAGGAGAATTTCAATATAACTTATGGGGAATTAAAGATGAAGAATTATCTGGCAGATGGGATTGGGCAAAGCTTCGTAAAGAGGTGATGAAAAATGGTGTTAGAAATTCTTTATTAGTAGCACCTATGCCAACAGCATCAACTTCTCAAATATTAGGAAACAACGAGTGTTTTGAACCTTATACCTCAAATATTTATACCAGAAGAGTACTTTCTGGCGAGTTTATTGTTGTGAATAAACACTTATTAGAAGATTTAGTTGCACTGGGTCTTTGGAATGAGAATTTAAAGCAAGAATTAATGCGATCCAATGGTTCTGTACAGCAAATTGATGTTATTCCTAAAGATATTAAAGAGTTGTATAAAACAGTTTGGGAATTGAGTATGAAAGATATTATTGATATGTCCAGACAACGTGGTTATTTTATTGACCAAAGTCAATCTTTAAATTTATTTATGGAAGGGGCTAATTATTCTAAGCTAACTTCCATGCACTTTTATGCTTGGAAAAGCGGCTTAAAAACAGGAATGTATTACTTGCGTACTAAATCTGCTGTTGATGCTATTAAATTTACTTTAGATAACACTAAGAAAGAAGAAGTTCCTGTACTTGAGGCAATAATTGCAGAAGTTTCAACAAAAACAGAAATAATATCCACCATAAATATTGACGTTGACGCTAGTTCCCAACAGGAGGCAGCCAATGAACCAATGACAGCAGCAGAGATGAAAGAAATGATTGCAAAGGCTAAAGAAGGTCAAGCAGATGATGATTGTTTAATGTGTGGCTCTTAAGACAATATTCAGACCAAAAAAAATGCCTTAGAATTTTTTCTAAGGCATTTTTTTTTACACTAATAAGGTTAATTTAATTTATTTGTCAATATATGGCTTTAAAACCGCCAAGCTAATAAAAGCAATGACATATAAGGATAGTATAATAAAATGATTTTCCATTAACTGCAATTTTTCGGTATTTATACCAGTAATTTCAAATGGTAGATGATATTTTATTAGATATACGATAGCTTTGTAGGGGTTAGACTTCAATAAAAAGTTAAAATTTCAGTAAATAAAAAACCTCCTGAAGTTAAAATTACTTCAGGAGGTTTTTTAAATTCATTAGCTGTGATGTGAAGGTTATTATTTTAAATAGCCCAGGCTTTACCTCCTGTTAATTCTTGCAAATCACCGCAACCAATATATTCTCCTGGTACAGGTAAATAAGCTAGAACGTTTTCGGCGATATACTCCGATGTTTTAAAGCCCCAGATGGTTAAACCTCTTAGATTATTAGCAAAAGCAAATCTTGAAACTTCATCCTCTAATTGAGGGTTTTCACCACTTTCAATAGCTTCATCGTAACTATTTATTAATTTAAAATTCTTAACTTCATCATCTTTAGACAGCTTCAAAGCGCTAGCTAAAACTGGCTCTAGATCTTCAGTAGTCAAATCTTCTAACTTTTCTTTCCTAGCGTCGCTAAGTACCTTATCAGTAAATTTATTCATCGCCATTTTAAAGAAATTCTGATCTTTTTCTTCCATAATTTCTTTAGCGTATTTGTCAATAAAAATATGAACATTTACTTCTGATGCCGAAGGCGTATCTGTTTTCGGCAATATAATATCTACCAATTTAGTAAGTACAGCGCCTTCTTCTTTTGATAAAAATTCGGGTATCCAAGTAATAACATTTTCATTTTTACAACTTTGTAATAAACTTAATATGGTTGGCGTAGCTACAACATAGCCAAAAGATAAACCTATATTTTTAAGTGCGATTCTTCTATCCATTATACATTTCCTTTTTTAAGTTCTTCTGCGGCATGGTTTGCAGCTCTTGCAGTAAATGCCATATACGTTAATGATGGGTTTACGCAACTACCTGAGGTCATAAAAGCACCGTCAGTAACATAAACATTAGGCACGGCATGCACTTGGTTGTTGCCATTAAGTATGGAGGTTTTTGGATCTCTCCCCATACGTGCAGTACCCATTTCGTGTATGCCTAGACCCAAAGCCCCAGGATTATCATAAGGCTTAACATCTCTAAAGCCAGCCTTTTCTAACATTTCAACAGCCTGTTGCTTAATGTCTTCACGCATTTTCCACTCGTTTTCTTTTAATTCAGCATCAAAGGTAACGGTAGGTAATCCCCATCCATCTAGATTGTCATAGTCTAAGGTCATTCTGTTTTCTTGATAAGGCAAAACTTCTCCAAAGCCCATAATACCCATATTCCATCCTCCAGGTTTCAAAATTTCTTCTTTTAAATCTTTTCCAAAAGAAACTTCCGCAATGGTTTCTTCCCAATTGCCGCGACTAGCGCCTCCTTGGTATCCAAATCCACGAACATATTCTTTGCGGTCTGTATCGCCACCTAAATTTCTAAAGCGTGGAATATAAACGCCGTTTGGTTTGCGTCCTTTATAATATTTATCCTCAAAACCATCGAATTTGCCATTGGCACCAACTTGTAATTGGTGGTCCATAATGTTTCTGCCTAATTGGTCGGAGTCATTCCCTAAACCATTAGGAAAACGCTCTGATTTGGATTGCATTAATATTTGGGTGGACGCTATAGAAGATGCACACAAGAAAATTACTTTAGCATTAAATACTAATTCTTCTTTTGTTAATCGATCTATAACTTTTACGCCTGTTGCTTTTTTAGTTTTTGGGTCATATATAACTTCTGAAACTATAGAATCTGGTCTTAATGTTAAATTTCCAGTACGTTCTGCAGCCGGTAAAGTTGATGAGTTACTGCTAAAATAAGCACCGAAAGGACAGCCGCGAATACATCTATTTCTATATTGGCATTTACTTCTGCCGTCAAATTCCTTACCTCCAGTAATGTGTGCAACTCTTCCAGCGGTTACAACTCTACCATCAAAAGAGTCAGCTACTTTTTCTCTAAATTCTTGCTCAACACAGTTGAGCTCCATCATCGGTAGAAATTGACTGTCGGGCAACTGGGGCAAACCCAATTTTTCACCGCTAATACCTATATAAGTCTCTACCTTATCGTACCAAGGCTCAATATCTTTGTAACGAACAGGCCAATCAACCCCATGACCATCATTTTTATTTGCTTCAAAGTCAATATCGCTCCATCGGTAACTATGACGTCCCCACATTATTGACCTGCCGCCTACGTGATAACCACGCATCCAATCAAATCGTTTAGTTTCATTATAAGGATGCTCTAAATCGTTTACAAACCAAAAATTATGTGGTGCTTTCACAGTGTAGCCTGTTCTAGCCTGTTTTAATTGCTTCTCTTTTTCTTCTTTAGGCAATTCACCATTATTCGGAAAATCCCAGTCATCTAAATTTGCGGTGGGATAATCCTCTATATGTGTCACCATTCTTCCACGCTCTAAAACTAATGTTTTTAAACCGTTTTCGCATAGCTCTTTAGCGGCCCATCCACCGCTAATACCCGTCCCAACAACAATCGCATCGTATGCTTTTTGTTCTTCGTTGTAAAAAAATTTGCTCATCAAGTAGAATTGTTTATTTCGTAAATTTATTAAATATAAAATTAATTTTTTACATTTAAACGCTAATTGTTTAGCGATATTTCACTACAACGTTGTAGTCAATTACGAAATTACTAATTTATTTAAATTCAAGTACCTTAATTATGAGAAATATTAATTTTTTAAAAAAAGGCACACTATTGTTAGTGGGACTTTTATTTTTAGGAATTTTATCCTGTAAAGAAAAAGAAACAAAAAATTTAGCTGTCGATGAACCGGAGACTATTATTGAAGCACCCTTTTTTAAATTATCCTTAGCCCAATGGTCTATTCATAAAATGGTTTTTGAGGAAGGTATTGATCCCTATGCTTTTGCTGAGAAAGCCAAAAATTGGGGATTTTCAGGCTTAGAATATGTTAGTGGATTGTATTATAAGGAGTTAGAGAAAGATAATTTTTCTGAAGCGGCGATGGCTGCATTTGTTGAAAAGAATAATGCAGAAAGCAAAAAACACGGAATGCAGAATTTGTTAATTATGATTGATGGTCAGGGAGATTTGGCAACTGCAAAGACCGTTGATCGCAAAAAAGCGGTAGAAAATCACTATAAATGGGTTGATGCCGCCGCCGCGATGGGATGCCATTCCATTCGGGTTAATTTGGCGGGAAGTAAAGAACCAGAAGAGTGGAAAGCTAACGCCGCTGACGGTTTAACTCAGTTGGCAAGTTATGCTAAAGAAAAAAACATTAATATTATCGTCGAAAATCACGGTGGACTTTCCTCTAACGCAGCTTTGTTGGCAGAGGTTATGAAAAAGGTAAATATGGATAATTGTGGAACGCTACCCGATTTTGGGAATTTTTGTATCAAAAGAGCGGATGGCTCAGATTACAATGGCGATTGTGCCGAAACATACGACATGTATAAGGGTGTTCGTGAGTTAATGCCTTTTGCTAAAGGAGTAAGTGCTAAGTCGTACGATTTTGACGCCACAGGAAATGAAACAAAAATAGATTATGTAAAAATGCTTCAAATTGTAAAAGATGCGGGCTATAATGGGTATATTGGCGTTGAATATGAAGGTAGTGTTTTAAGTGAAGAAGAGGGTATCCTTGCCACTAAAAATCTCTTAATGCAGGCATCCGAAAAATTAAAATAAATTTAATTGAGATGGTATGAAAAACTTGTTCAATGAATTATTGGATTATAATTTTTATTGCAATAAAAAACTGATAGACCAATTTCAAACTATAGAAACCATGGTTACAGTTAAAAACAGTTCATTATTTAGCCACATCCTTAATGCACATCATATTTGGAACGCAAGATTAACAGGAACAGCAGAGAAATATCAAGTTTCTCAAGTTCATAAAATTACTGACTTTACGGATATTCATTATGATAATCAAAGAACATCTTTCGAAATTATAACCAATATGGACGATTTTGATAAGCGTATTGATTATGAAAACAATGAAGGCAGACAGTTTGCCAATACTGCTAAAGATATTTTATTTCATATCATCAATCATTCTACCTATCACAGAGGACAAATTGCTACAGAATCTAGAAATAACAATATAGAACCATTAGCTTTAGATTATATTATTTATAAACGTTGAAAAATTAAACGACCTAATCACACATTAAATTATGGAACAAGTAAATAAAAATAAAATTTTCTTAGCTGCCTGTATGGCATTGATTGTTACCTCAATGACCTTTGCGATACGAGCAGGTATATTAACACAGCTAGGAGTAGATTTTAAAATTAGCAATGAGGAGTTAGGTTGGATTAACAGTATGGCGTTTTTAGGTTTTCCTTTAGCGATGTTAGTAGGTGGTTTATTGTATAATAGTTTAGGGGCAAAAAAATTATTGGTAATAGCTTTTGTTTGTCATCTTTTGGGCTTGGTGTTAACCATATATGCAGGGGGTTTCTGGACCTTAATCATTTCTACCTTTTTTATAGGTTTTGCTAATGGTTCAGTGGAGGCTGCCTGTAACCCTATGATTGCAGATATGTTTACAAATAATAGAACTGCTATGCTAAACAAATTTCATGTTTGGTTTCCTGGTGGGCTGGTTATAGGTGCCTTAGTTTCTAAATTTATGACTGATGGTGGTTTAGGATGGCAACTACAAATCGCGACAATGATTATACCCACCTTAATTTATGGTTATTTAGTATTTACTGAGAAATTTCCACAAAGTGAGAATATTGAATCAGATACCAAGGCGAATATTAAGGCTTTAGCAAATCCATTATTTTTATTCATGTTGGTTTGTATGACGCTTACTGCAACATCAGAATTTATTCCGCAACAATGGGTGGAAACTATTTTGGGCAACTCAGGAGCTAGTCCTATGTTGGTTTTAGCTTTAGTTACCGGGATTATGGCATTAGGGCGGTTTTTTGCAGGCCCAATTGTACACAAATTAAATCCTATTGGCGTGCTGTTAATGTCGGCAATAATTACGGCTACCGCGATTTATTTTATGAGTTTGGCTAATGGCAATATGATTTATGTGGCCGCCGCATTATTTGCTCTAGGCGTATGTTATTTTTGGCCTACCATGATTGGTTTTGTTTCTGAATACACCGCAAAAACTGGTGCCTTAGGAATGTCACTTGTCGGTGGTGCAGGCATGTTTGCCACATCCATTTGGAATCCCATAATTGGTTCAAGATTAGATACTGAAAAAGCAACGGCGATAGCTTCGGGATTAACAGGTGAGGTAGCCGAGGTTGCTGCGGGAAAAGCAGTACTTGGCTTTATGGTGTACTTCCCATTAACCTTAGTGGTGTTATTCGGAATTTTATTTGTGATCCGAAAAAAAATAGAAAAACAAAGAATTTATCAATCTACCGAAGTAGAAATAGTATAGTAATTAAATTTTAAAGCATAAAAATGGCAAAAAAAATAAGATTAGGAATTTTAGGTGGCGGCGGCGATTCATTGATTGGAATTTTACACAGAGTAGCTTCTCAAATTAATGATAATTATGAAATTGTAGGAGGCGTATTTAATCCAAATTTTGAGGATAATATGTCATTTGCAAAGCAGATTGATGTTCCCACGGACAGAATTTACAAAGATTTTGATACTTTAATTCAAGAAGAAATGAAACTTCCTGAAAGTGAGCGTATTCAAGTGTGCTCTATTTTAACCCCTAATTTTTTACATTTTCCAATGGCAAAAAAACTTTTGGAAAATGGTTTTCATGTGATTTGTGAAAAACCTATGACTACCTCTTTGGAAGAAGCAAAAATATTACAAACAGCACATAAAAAAGCAGGGACAGTTTTTGTTTTAACACATACCTACACCGGATACCCAATGGTGCGCGAAATTAGGGAACGCATCAAAGCAGGGGAATTAGGTAAAATTCATAAGGTAGATGCGCAATATTATCAAGGATGGATCAACACCATTATTCACGATAAAGCAAAACGTTCTAGCGTATGGCGTTTAGATCCTGAAAAAGCAGGAATTAGTTCTTGTATGGGTGATATCGGGGTTCATGCTTTTAATTTAATTGAATACACCACAGGATTGCAGGTAAAATCTTTGCTGTGTGATTTCAATTACTTGTATGAAGATAATAAAATGGATGTGGACGGCACAGTGCTTATCCGATTGGGCGACCATGTAAAGGGAGTTATTCGCAGTAGTCAAGTGGCTACCGGCGAAGAAAATGGACTAGCCATTACCATTTATGGCGAAAAAGCAGCCTTTAAATGGGAGCAAGAAAATCCTAATTATTTATACAAATTAACGGATACAGATCCTTTGCAGGTATTAAAACCTGGACATGCTTTTAACTCTAAATTATCTTTAGATGGCACAAAACTGCCACCAGGTCACCCAGAAGGAATTTTTGATTCTATGGCAAATATTTATAAGGGCGCTGCAAGGGCTATCCGAGGTGAAAAATATAATGATGGAGAATTCCCAACGATGCTTGATGGTGTTAGAGGGATGGACTTCATTGAAAGTACGGTAGCTTCTCATAAAAACGGAAATACTTGGGTGGATTTAGAATAGTCCTTGAAATATATAATAAGAAAAAGCCGCATTTTGCGGCTTTTTTATTAGTAATATTTTTAAAGTTTACCCGCTTTATGTTTCTCTTGCCATCTTAAAAGCGCTGTCCATTTGCCTTCATAACACATTTTAGCTTGCATTGGCCAAGATGCCGGATCGTGAATTTTATACCTAGTTCCGCCACCGTCAAGTATTTTTTGACAATTGGCTACATTAGTATCCGCAAGTTTCTGCCAAGTTTCAATACCAGCATCCCTAAACATACCTTCAATTTTAGGCCCTATGCCTTCTACCACTTTTAAATCGTTTTCTTTGATAGTTTTACCAAAAGCTGCTTTGGCTGCTATTGGGTTGAATATTATTGCGCTTAACGTTGCTGCTGAAGAGGTAAATGAAGGCACTGAAACTTTTTTTGCGTTATCTGCCAATTTTTTAGTGCATTCGGCTAAAGCTGCCTCTAACTTTATATTTTTATCCTGATACAATTTTAATTCGTCGTTATTGATAAGTTTTGCTTTGTTAGCAATACCCAAATAATAGCCTAAATATAAAGCGATTAGCCCTATTAAGGCTGTGATTATCCAGTGCCAAATATGTAAATTTTCAAAGTTCATTTTTTTCAGTTTAAATTGCTTAATTGCTTTTAAGGAAAAGATAAGTACTCATTGTTTTATAGTAATAGACTTTAGTATCTATTGAATTTAAATTTAAAAGAGTATTATTCTAAAAAGAGAAATCTCTAGGAACAAAAACCATTGCATCAAGTCAAATAGAATAGGTTTTACGTCTATATTATTTTTAAAATACTTGATTTTGAAAATGCTCAAAAATAATTCTCAATAGTTCGATGGCTTTTTTCTGAGTTTTAGTATTGTTAAGCATTCAATACACCAAAGTATAAAAAAAATCGTTACAATGTTATTTAATTTAGTCTTAAATGTTCATTATCAGTGAGATGTCTGAAAGCAATATTGAGTAGCCTACTCGAATTTAAATTGTCTGAACACCAGATTTTTTCGACTTAAGCAAATTTTTATACATCGTAAGAACAGCAAAGCATTGAAAGTTTAAGTTTAAAAGCCTTATGCCATTTACCATTTGAAATTACTGTAATAAAATGCGTATTTTTCCTTTTGAGTTCAATTTAGAAAAACCGCAGTTAGGGCTATGCTTTGTTTTTCAATATCATATAAAGAAAAAAATCCATCATTTTCTTTTAAAGTAATTTCAAACAATAGCTGGGATTATAGTTTTACTGGAATATTTCCATTTAAAAAAAGTGAAATCGTTTAAATTCCTATAAACCAAAAAAATCGTATATAATTATAAGTAGGCTAAAGTATTTAAAAACAAAGGGCTTTGGTGAAAATTATAGATACAAGTCACCATAAAATTGGTTTTACATGCAATTTATACACTTTTTCTTACTGTTGGTAAAATAGTGTTAGGAAAGTTAATGGAATAAATAGATTTTTGAGCTAAGATATTTAAAACCCTTTTTTCTTCCGATAAGGTAACGGCATAGAAAAAAGGATTTTAAAGTAATATTTTTAGATTAGTTAAAAACCACGATGAAAATTAGCATTTAGTTAGTTTTCCGTGGTTTATAAGTATTAAAAGTTAAACTTAATGCCTTGTGCTAAAGGTAACTCAGTAGTGTAATTAATGGTGTTGGTTTGCCTTCTCATGTAAATTTTCCAAGCATCAGAGCCAGATTCTCTTCCGCCACCTGTTTCTTTTTCACCTCCAAAAGCACCACCAATTTCAGCGCCAGAAGTGCCAATATTAACGTTGGCGATACCGCAGTCGCTGCCATTTGTTGAAAGGAAAAGCTCAGCTTCTCTTAAATTATTCGTCATAATTGCTGAGGATAATCCCTGTGCCACGCCATTTTGTAATTCAATAGCATTCGCAACTTCACCAGAGTATTTTAAAAGATAGAGTACGGGCGCGAATGTTTCGTGCTGTACAATAGCAAACGAATTTTCAGCTTCTGCAATGGCTGGTCTTACATAACAACCGCTTTCATAGCCAGCTCCTGATAAAACCTCACCTTCTACAATGAGCCTTCCTCCTTCAATAACTACAGACGCTAAGGCTTTTTCATAATTAGCCACCGCATCTTTGTCAATTAAAGGGCCTACATGGTTTTTTTCGTCTAGAGGATTACCAATAATCAATTGGTTATAAGCTGCTACTAATGCATTTTTTACTTGATCATAGATAGCTTCATGAATAATTAAACGTCGTGTGGAGGTACAGCGTTGCCCAGCGGTGCCAACAGCACCAAAAACAGTGCCAATTACCGTCATTTTAATATCGGCATCTGGGGTAACAATAATGGCGTTATTCCCTCCTAATTCTAATAGTGATTTTCCTAAGCGACCCGCAACTGTTTGTGCTACAATTTTTCCCATTCGCGTAGATCCAGTCGCAGAAATTAATGGAATCCGAATATCACTGGTCATCATTTCTCCCACTTTATAATCGCCATTGATCATACAAGAAATTCCTTCTGGTAAATTATTTGCTTTAAAAACTTCAGCAGCTATATTTTGACAAGCGATACCGCATAATGGTGTTTTTTCTGAAGGTTTCCAGATACAAACATCTCCACAAATCCATGCTAAGGCCGTGTTCCATGCCCAAACAGCTACGGGAAAGTTAAATGCAGAAATGATACCCACAACGCCCAAAGGGTGATACTGTTCGTACATTCTGTGTCCTGGACGTTCGGAGTGCATGGTTAAACCATGTAGTTGTCTTGATAAACCAACAGCAAAATCGCAGATATCAATCATCTCTTGCACTTCACCAAGACCTTCTTGATACGATTTTCCCATTTCGTAAGAAACTAATTTTCCTAAGGGTTCTTTATATTCCCTTAATTTATCGCCAAACTGACGTACAATTTCTCCACGAAGCGGGGCAGGTTTAGTGCGCCATGTTTTAAAAGCGGCTGTAGCGGATGCAATTACTTTATCATAATCTGCCTGTGTGGTGCTTTTAACTTTTGCAATTAAAGCCCCATCAACAGGGGAGTACGATGAAATTTCACTTCCTGAACCAAAATTGTCTGATCCTGTGGAAGTTCCATGATTTAAATCTTTAACCCCTAACTTTTTTAAAGCATCATTGATACCGAAATCTGCAGCTATTTTTGACATTCTGTAACGTTTTTATTCTGTTTTGTTATATTAATTTCAAAGTTACAAATTTTAGATTTGAGTTCTTTGTGGATAATTGAATTTAATTAGGTAAAGAGAACTAATAGTGCGGCAATCATTGCTGGTAAAGCCTGAATGAAAAATATTTTACGTTCCACACTCCACGCGCCATAAATACCAGCGATTGCCACACAGCCTAGAAAAAATAAAGAAACGTTATCTTTCCATTCCAAATTTTCGATAAAAAAAGTCCATATAAGACCGGCAGCTAAAAAACCATTGTACAAACCTTGATTAGCAGCCATTTGCTTGGTAGGTTCAAAAAGGTCTTTCGGGAATTTTTTAAATACTTTTCTCCCTTTGGTAGTCCACGCAAACATTTCAAACCACATAAAGTAGAAATGTAGCAACGCTATAAATGCAATAAGTATTTTTGGCAGTAAAGTCATAGTATTAATCTTTAGTCATAAAGCGTTCATCAGCCGCCATCACCGTACCACAATTATCACAAGTGCGTAATTCTTTGGAGTTGTAAAAATGCTTAAAATGGGCTAAGAAATCTTTTTCAATATCATTTAAGGTAAAATAGGCTTCATACAATTTGTGGTTGCAGTTGTCGCAAAACCAAAGTAAACCATCATCAACATTCATGTGATTTCTTTTTCTTTCAATCACCAAGCCGATGGAGTTTTCTCCTCTTTCTGGAGAGTGTGGTACTTTTGCAGGATGTAAATACATATCACCTGGGCCAAGTTGCATGGTTTTTTTTTGTCCATCTTCTTGTACATGCACTTGAATATGCCCTTCTAGTTGATAGAATAATTCTTCAGTCTCATTGTAATGATAATCTTTACGGGCATTGGGGCCAGCAACGACCATCACAATATAATCGCCAGATTCTGTATATAAGTTTTTATTACCCACAGGTGGTCTTAATAAATCTCTATGTTCTGAAATCCATTTTGTAAGATTAAAAGGAGGTGCAATTGCCATAAATTAGAGTTTTCACGAAAGTTAAAAAAAACTCCCGACATAACACATCCAATAAATGTAGAAGTGAATTAATTATTTACTTTGGACTTACAACTTCTTTAAAAAATAATTGGGTAAAATAAAAGTTTCCGTTTTCATCAGATTTAACGCTTACCGCAGTATGGCTAAAATCGCCCTCTATCGCTTTGCGATGATCGGCACTTTTCATCCAATTTTCAAAAGCGTTTAAAGCAGTAGTATAATTCCTAGCTACATTTTCGGCAACCTCAGAAACATTTACTTCGGAGGCTATTCCAGAAGCTCTCGACGTAAAATTGTCGTGGTTGGTAGTACCCTTAAAAATCATATAGTCTGTATGCAAATTGGCATATTTATATGCTACTGAACTAAATTCTAGAAGCGTATTGTTTTTAGATCGTCTATAATTGTTAACGATAGAAAATAGTTCATTCTCTACTGTAATTGCGTTCTTAGATTTTATTATAGTTGTATCTTCAATTGGCATTTCGCTACAAGCGCTAATCATCAATACAAATAAAAGTAAGATTGCCTGTTGCATTCTCATTTTCATATAATGTTCTATTTGCAAGCAGGTGATAAGAGGTAGAAAAGGGGATTTCTAGTGTTCTTTTAGTATAGCTCTCGTAAACTATCGTGTAATTATATTAAAAAAACTAAAACAAATTTAATATTGTAGCTATTTTTCGATGAAATGTATCTTTCATTTTATGAACTGCAATCCCTATCGTATCAAATAAATAATATTTTTGAACTTGGCGCTAATCGGTAATAGTATATTTATACCATTTAGCATTTGAAATTACTGTAATTAAATGGGTCTTTCCCCTTTGTATTACAATTTAAAAAAAAATCGTAATTAAGACTATGCTTTGTTTTTCAATATCGTATGAAGAAAAAATCCATTATTTTCTTTTACAGTAATTTCAAACAATAACTTGTATTACTAAAGATATAAGCTTGTAATTGCGGGCATAAAAAATCACGGTTTACCGTTAGTTACTTTAGCTAGAAAGCGAGTATATTTACTTGTACAAATAGTCAATCATGAGAAATAGTTATTTAATTGTGGCAATTCTTTTCGTTTTCGCAGCATGTAAAGACAAATCCAACGAAATCACCAATCAATCTGACAACCTCAATAAATATCAAGAGTATATTACAGAGGTTACACAGGGAATTATTTCATCAAAAAGCGATGTTCGCGTGGTGTTATCAAATCCAGTAACCAATTGGAACAATGGCGATGTTTTAGAGGCTAATCTTTTTAAAGTATCACCTAAAGTGGCGGGTAAAGTTGTGGCTTTAGACAGCAGAACTATTGCCTTTGTTCCTGAAAAAAACTTTAAACAAAACACAGAATATCGGTTTACTTTAGCATTAAGTGACATTGTAAAAGAAGTACCCGAGGATTTAGAAACACTTACGTTTTCTGTAAAAACACTAGAACAACAGTTTAATATTTACACCAATGCTTTACAGTCGTATTCTAAAGAATATCAATTTATAGAAGGGCAGTTGCGCAGTTCAGACGTACTTACTTTAGAGGTGGCTGAAACACTGATTATTGTAAAACAAAAAGGAAAAGAAATTCCTGTAAAATTTGATTCATCGGTTAAAGAAGGTACTTTATTTCAGTTTAAAATAGATAGTATTCAACGTTTTGAAAACGACACTGACCTAGAAGTTTCTTGGGATGGTACAAAATATGAAATCAATAGTCAAGGAAAAAATACGCTTTTAATTCCAGGCAAAAATAATTTCACCATTTTAGATGTGGTGGTAGAAAATATTGAGAAGGCTTTGCTGCGTATTAATTTTTCGGATCCTATTAAAAAAGGGCAAAATTTTAAAGGCTTAGTCGTTTTAAAAGGTGATAATAATTTAAAATATAGTGTTGATGGCAATTCATTAAAAGTATATCCTTCCATAGACATTACTGGCACAGTATTGTTAGAGGTTTTTGATGGCATACAGAGTGCAGACGGCTATAAACTTAAAAATAAATACGAAGAAAATATTGCTTTTGAGCAAATAAAGCCTGAGGTAAGAATGTTGTCTAATGGCACTATTTTACCCTCTTCGAGTAATTTAAAAATAAACTTTGAAGCGGCAAACTTGAAATATGTTGATGTTTCGGTATTGCGAATTTATGAAAATAACGTATTACAATTTTTACAAGATAATAACCTAAGCGGTAATTATAATTTAACACGTGTTGCCAGACCGATCGCTACAAAAAGGTTAGAATTACAGAATAATTTAACCCCTAATAATGGTAAATGGACTGCTCATGCCTTAGACTTAAAATCGTTAATTACACCTGAAAAAGGAGCGATTTATAGAGTTGAGTTTTCGTATAAACCATCTTATAGTTCATATAAATGCGAGTCTACTAATTTTGAAAATTCCGTAAATAAAACTGATAATTACGATGAAGATTCAGAGGATAGTTCTTGGGATGGCATTGAAGATTATTATTACGAAGATAATTACTATAATTATGATTGGAATGAACGTGAAAATCCATGTCATACATCTTATTATTATGATAAAAAAATAGGGATTAATGTATTGGCATCAGACATTGGTGTAACCATTAAAAAAGGACTTAACAAGAGCTATTTTATTGCAGTCAATGATCTTATTAGCACTAGCCCCATTGCTGGCGCTAAAGTAACCTTTTATAATTATCAGCAACAGGCTGTTGGTTCAATTACTACGGATACAAAGGGAATTTCGCTTTTTGATGCAGCAAATAATCAAGCTTATTTTGCGGTTGTTGAAAGTAATGGGCAAAAAACGTATCTTAAACTTAACGATGGTAATGTGCTTTCGGTAAGTAAGTTCGATGTTTCAGGGGAAGCTTTACAAAAGGGGCTTAAAGGTTTTATTTTTGGTGAGCGTGGGGTTTGGAGGCCTGGTGATGCTATATTTTTATCCTTCATATTGAATGATAATGCGAATAAATTGCCAGCAAATCATCCTGTAAAGTTAGAATTGCTTGATCCTTATAATAAGGTAGTACATCAAGAAGTAAAAACCAACGGATTAGATAATTTTTATCATTTCGATTTAAAAACTGATGAAAATGCACCGACAGGAAACTGGTTGGCAAAAATTTCGGTAGGTGGCGCATCATTTACAAAAACTTTAAAAATTGAAACCATCAAACCAAACCGCTTAAAAATTAAAACCGAATTTGACGCTGAAGTTTTAAATGCTTTACAACCCATACGTGGCGAAATTGAAATAAAATGGCTTCACGGGGCTATTGCCAAAAATTTAAAGGCAGATATTACGGCTAAATTCAACCCAACGATTACCTCATTTAAGGCTTTTCCAGGCTACATCTTTGATGACCCAACCCGCAGTTTCTCAACCGAAGATCAAGTCGTTTTTAATGGCAAAGTGAATGAGGAAGGTAAAGCTAATTTCACCATTAATCCTCAATTGAAAGGCAAAGCTCCAGGGATGCTAACCGCAGCTTTTGTCACCAAAGTTTATGAAAACGGCGGCGATTTTAGTACAGATGTATTTACAAAGCCATATTCTCCATTCGGCACCTATGTTGGCTTAAACACCCCTAAAGGCGACAAAAACAGAGGTATGCTTTTAACTGATGTTCAGCATAAATTTGAAGTAGTTACGGTTGATGAAAACGGAAAACCAAAAGCATCAAGCAACTTAAAAGTAACCGTGCTTAAAGTAAGTTGGAGATGGTGGTGGGATAATTCTGCCGATAATTTATCATCATACAGCAGCAGCGAATACAGAGAAAAAGTTTTTGAAGAAACCATTAGCACGAACTCAAGCGGAAAAGGCTCGTTTAATTTCGAATTAAAATATCCAGATTGGGGTCGCTATTTAGTGCTTGTTGAAGATGCCAATGGAGGCCATACAACAGGAAAAACCATTTATATCGATTGGCCAGGGTGGGCAGGAAAATCCCGTAAAAATGACCCGTCAGCAGCGACTATGCTACAATTTTCTACGGATAAAGAAAAGTATAATGTAGGCGAAAAGGCTACAGTTACTTTTCCAAGTTCAGAAGGTGGTAGAGCATTGGTTACCATAGAAAACGGCAGCGAAGTAATAGAATCCTTATGGGTAGAAACCATAAAAGGCGAAACTAAATTCCAGTTGCAAATTACAGAATTATATACGCCAAATATTTATATTAATATTGCCTTGTTGCAACCACACGCTTCTACTTTAAACGATGCGCCCATTCGCTTGTACGGTATAGTTGGCGTGAGTGTTGAAAACCCGAATACAAAGTTACATCCAGAAATTAATATGCCCGATGTACTGAAACCAGAAGAGAGCATCACGCTAAAAGTTTCAGAGAAAAACAAAACGGCAATGACTTATACCATTGCTATTGTTGATGAAGGTTTGTTAGATTTAACCCGTTTTAAAACCCCAGATGCTTGGAGTGCTTTCTATGCAAAAGAAGCTTTAGGGGTAAAAACATGGGATATGTATGATGACGTTATTGGTGCCTTTGGCGGAAAAATAAATCAAGTATTCGCTATTGGTGGTGATGATGAATTGGCAGGTGCAAAAAACAAAAAAGCTAACAGGTTTGAGCCTATGGTGCTGCATTTAGGGCCATTTACTTTAAAAGATGGGGAAACTCAAGCCCATAAAATCATTATTCCTAAATATGTAGGTTCAGTAAGAACAATGGTCATTGCCGGAAATACAGAAAAAGAAGCCTATGGTTTTGCGGAAAAAACAACAGCAGTTCGCAAACCTTTAATGGTTTTAGCCTCTTTACCACGAAAAATAACACCGGGGGAAAAAGTAACCTTACCTGTAACTGTTTTTGCGATGGAAAGCAAAGTAAAAAACGTAACCGTAAAAATTAAGCAAGATAAAGCATTTACAATCTCAGGCGAGGCTATACAATCTTTAACCTTTAGTCAGCCTGATGAAAAAATGGTCTATTTTGATTTAGAGGTGGCCGATTTTAAGGGTGTTGGAAAGGTGATTGTGGAAGCTTCAGGTGGAGGTGAAACAGCATCTTTTGAAATCCCGATTGATGTGGTCAATCCGAACCCAATGACCACCGAAGTAAAAGATATTATTTTAGAGGCTAATAGCAGTCAAACTATAAATTTAGAAACCTTTGGAATATCTGGAAGTAATTCGGCTCAAGTAGAATTTTCCACTTTACCGCCAATGAACTTTAATGCTAGAATGCAATATTTAATACAATACCCTCATGGTTGCGTAGAGCAAACGACATCAGCCGCATTTCCACAAATCTATTTGACTGATATTTTTGATTTAACAGCACAGAAGAAAACAGAAATTCAGAAAAATATTGAAAACGCTATCAAGAATATTGGCAGAATGCAACGACCAAACGGAGGCTTTTCTTATTGGTCAGGATTAAATTATGCAGATGATTGGGGAACTACCTACGCAGGTCACTTTTTACTAGAAGCAGAGAAAAAAGGCTATGTGATGCCTATAGGTTTTAAAAGTAATTGGGTAAAATACCAACAAAATGTGGCCAAGCAATGGCGTTTAGAAAATTCTTATGCTGATTTAGCCCAAGCTTATCGTTTATATACCTTGGCACTATCAGGCAATGCGGATGTGGCATCGATGAACCGCTTGCGTGAAACGGGTACCATATCCAACGATGCTAAATTTAAATTGGCAGCGGCGTATGGTTTAATTGGACAGGCCAACGTAGCACAACAAATTTTAAACAGTTCTAAAATTGAGTTTGATACCAGTAAATCTTATGCTTACACCTACGGTTCATCCGAAAGAAATAGAGCTATGGCCTTAGAAACTTATGTGTTATTAAAAAACAAAACCAAAGCACAAGAATTAGCAAAAATAGTAGCAGCAAGCTTAAATGAGGAACGATGGATGAGTACCCAAAGTACCGCTTATAGCCTATTAGCAATGGCTAAATTTGCTGAAATGGTGGGCGGTAAAGGGGTGAAAGCAAGCTTTTCCGTCAATGGAAAATCAGATAATGTGAGCACCACAAAAACATTAGCGAGCAGACCTTTAAGCATCAAAAAAGGAAGCAATACTTTAGAACTTAAAAACTTGGAAGGAAACATGTTGTATGTCGGCATCACAAATAACGGAATTTTACCTGTAGGACAAGAAAAAGAGTTTCAACGCAATCTTTCTGTTCAGTCAAAATTTAAAGGTCGTGATGGCTCTAATATTGACGTTTCTACCATCATGCAAGGAACGGATTTTGTTGCTGAGGTTACCCTAACAAATACAACAGGAACTACTATTAAAGATGTAGCACTTACTGAAATTTTTCCAAGTGGATGGGAAATTGTAAACATACGATTTACAGATTTTGGTGATTTTGCTCAAAATGATGTTACCCATACAGATTTACGTGATGACCGTGCAAACTTCTATTTTGATATGAAAAAGAATGAAACCAAAACCCTCAGAATACTGCTAAACGCATCGTATTTAGGCACCTATTATTTGCCTGGGGTTCAAGTAGAAGCTATGTATGATAATGATTATGCAGCAAGAACAAAAGGCCAATGGGTTAAAGTGGTGCAGTAAAAAGTATTTTTATCATTAAGACCAATTTGTAACTAGAACCAAGAAACAAGATGCTTTTGCCTTGTTTATTGGTTCTAAAGGTCTTGAAGCTTTATGATAAACCCGAGGAAGAGTCTATTCATATTTTAATAGTTAAAGCACAATTTCAGCTTACTCTTTTGCATCCCTATCAACAATTAGTACTTTACCAAATATAAAACCACCAATTTCTTTAAGGGGTTCATAAAGTACAGATTCATTTTTTGTTTCTACTTTAATAATATTTGTAACTTGATTTACACTATCAAAAAAAACCAAAACAGCACCTACCATTACCGCTACTTTTAAAGTGCCAAAAATGCCACCCGCAATTTTGTTTAACAAACCTAACATAGCAAAATCTGCAATTTTAGTTAAGAGTTTAGCCAATAAATGAATCAGTACTACAATGATGATAAAAGTGATTATGAACGAGGCAATGTTCATATATTTTTCATCCCAGTGTAAGTTTTCAGCTAAATATTCTCCAGTGATATAAGAAAAATGAATAGCACCGAAAATACCTGCGATTAATGCTATAATAGAGGCTAGTTCAACAAATAGTCCATTTTTCAGCCCTTTGTAAAGTCCAAAAGCCAATAATAAGCTTAAAATAACATCTAATAAATTCATGGGATTGTATTTTTAATTCCAGTAATTACAAAGGATAAATGGTATAGCAAATATAGAACTTTGATTTGTACCTTTGAATCAAATTTAAAAGTTGGGGTTAAAATCCTATTTTCAAGACTATGTCAAGAGATATACAATTAAAAGAACGTTGGGATATTTTGGTAGAAAAACTATCATCACAATTTGCCGACGGCGATAGATTAGAGTTAGATGCCATTATTTATTTAGTAGGTGTACAAGAGTTAGGAAAAATTCATAGAACTTATAAAAAAGATGAAAAACTAGATTTAATGCACATTGCCATTTGCAGATTACTAGAACCTTACGGATTTTATGTGTTCGATTATTTTGATGAAGATGGCTGGCCACATTATACCGTTAAAGAAGAATTACCGCCATTAAAAGCAGGGGAGCAGTCCGTTTTAATGAAAGAAGCTATTGTGACTTATTTTGTTGAGAAAGAATATATTTATTAAGGCCTTATTTATTAGGAATACATTGAACTACAATTGTCAGTTTGATTGGATTATTTTCAAGCGATATCGGAGAAATAATTTGTATTGAGAACTTTCTTATCTATAGCGGTTTTCGACACATTTTTCTTTATTTCAGTCAGAAAAAATACTCGAGCTAACATTGAAAATCAAAGAAAACCTCAAAGAATAATTATATTTTGTAACTTATGTAATGTTAGAATGACTCTAAAACCACCGTATTACGCCGTAATTTTTACGTCAACAAGAACAGACGGCGATTATGGCTATTCAGAAATGTCGCAACAAATGGAGGATCTAGCCAAACAGCAAAAGGGATTTCTAGGTTTAGAAAGCGCACGTGATGAAATAGGAATAACCGTTAGTTATTGGAAAAGCCTTGCAGATATTACCCTTTGGAAACAAAATACTGACCATTTATTAGCCCAACAAAAAGGCATTAAATATTGGTATTCTCATTATAAAGTACGTATTTGTTTGGTAGAACATGAGTACGATTTCAACAAATAATATTGATAAGGATTGAAAGACAAGATTTTTAATTTTTTTAAATCCAATCCCAAAAAGAGCATCTTGTTTGTAGTGCTTTTAATCGGCTATTATTTTTGTCTCCCACAACCACTTTTCGACAAACCCACAGCCACTGTTGTTGAGAGTAAAAACGGAATTCTACTTGGCGCAAAAATTGCAGCTGACGGGCAATGGCGTTTTCCAGAAATCGATAGCGTGCCCCAAAAGTTTAAAATCTGTTTACTGAATTTTGAAGATGCCTATTTTTATCAGCATCCAGGATTTAATCCCGTATCTATGACGAAAGCTATTGGCGCCAATATTTCCGCAGGAAAAACCGTTCGCGGTGGTAGCACCATTACCCAACAAGTGATAAGACTTTCCAGAGAAAATAAAAAACGTTCTTATGGCGAGAAATTCATGGAATTAATATTGGCAACCCGCTTAGAACTTGGAGCTTCAAAAGAAAAAATTTTAGAGTTATACGCAAGTCATGCTCCTTATGGCAGTAATGTAGTAGGCTTAGAAGTTGCTTCGTGGCGATATTTTGGTTTGTTGCCCTACCAACTTTCTTGGGCAGAATCGGCTACTTTAGCGGTGTTACCCAATGCGCCGAGTTTAATATACCCTGGTAAAAACCAGACAAAACTTTTAGAAAAAAGAAATCGCTTACTAAAAAAGCTTTTTGACGAACAAATCATTGATAAAACTACTTACAAATTAGCATTACTCGAAACATTACCTCAAAAACCTTATTCTTTACCAGAAGTTGCCCCTCATTTTGTAGAATATGTGGCCAAACAAAAAAAGGGACTAAGAGTACAAACCACTTTAGACCGGAACTTACAGCAAAATATAAATGCTATTGTGAAGAAATACTATGGTATTTTAAAGCAAAATCAAGTGTATAATGGGGCTGTTTTGGTTTTAGATGTAAAAACTAGAAAAGTATTAGCCTACGTAGGCAATACACCAACTGATAAATTCCATGAAAAAGATGTGGATATGGTTCACGCCAACAGAAGTACGGGAAGCGTTATAAAACCCCTGCTATATACTGCCATGCTAGATGCCGGCGAATTACTGCCAGATATGCTGGTACCAGATGTTCCTACGCAAATTGCAGGTTATACACCCGAAAATTTTAATGAAGATTATAGTGGTGCTATCGAAGCTAAAAAAGCACTGGCACGCTCTTTAAATATTCCCGCAGTCCGCTTATTACAATCCTACGGATTAGACAAATTTAGAGACCAATTAAAGGTTTTCGACTTAGGCGGATTAACAAAATCTGCCGACCATTATGGTTTAACCTTAATTCTCGGTGGTGCAGAAAGTAATTTATGGGATTTATGCAAAACCTACGCTAATTTAGCCTCCACGGTGCATCATTTTAATACCACTTCAAGTGAATATTATAAAAACGAATTTACAAAACCTATTTGGATACAAAACGAAACTATAAACTTTGGCCCAAAATCTACCGAAAAAACAGTTTTTGATGCAGGCAGTATTTATTTAACTTTTGAAGCCATGAAAGAGGTCAACAGACCTGAAGGTAACGAATCTTGGGAATTTTACGATTCTAGCAAGCCAATCGCTTGGAAAACAGGCACTAGTTTTGGCAATAAAGATGCTTGGGCGATAGGGGTAACCAATGATTATGTAGTCGGTGTTTGGGTTGGTAATGCTGACGGTGAGGGCAGACCCAATGTTACAGGGTTAACCAGTGCTGCGCCTATTTTGTTTGATGTTTTTGATGTGTTGCCAAAGTCCTACTGGTTTTTAAAACCTTTAGATGAATTTGTGGCTGTTGAAGTTTGTGTCGAAAGTGGCTATTTAGCGACTCCAATTTGTCCCAAAAAAACAATAGATATTCCTAAAAAGCAGAATTATGTGAATGCTTGCGCTTTTCACCAAATGGTTCATTTAGATAAAAACAAGCAATTTCGGGTAAATTCATCTTGTGAAGATTTGTCTCAAACTTTTGCGGAATCTTGGTTTGTTTTACCGCCTATACAAGAATTTTATTATAAAAAAAGTCACCCTTTATATAGAGCATTACCGCCTTTTAGAAATGATTGTATCGCAGTAAATACGCCAACGATGGAATTTATCTATCCAAAAAATGGCAGTAAAATTATCTTAGCGAAAAATTTTGAAGGCACTAAAAACGAACTCATTTTTAAATTGGCACACGCCAAACCAGAAACGAAAGTATTTTGGTATTTAAACAGCACCTTTGTAAAAGAAACCAAAGATTTTCATGAAGTAGCGCTTTTGCCCGATGCTGGTGAACATACAATTGCTGTCGTAGATGAATTAGGAAACGAAGCTAAAATTAGGATTACGGTGGAGTGAATTTTATGTTTATATTCTTTTTCATTAGTGTCCGATAAAAATACTGAATTACTGAATTTGGTTTTATAAAGTCAACAAAACCGTTGTTAATTATATAAAATCAAATAGCATGGTGTCAGTTAAACAGATACAGTTGTTGTTCTGGGGGTTTTGTGGTTAATTCACCCCATTCTCTGTCTGGATTTTCAAGGAATTTATATAAATTGATGTAAGTCATTAAATGAT
>JBGSQM010000029.1:0-2390 GCA_041738035.1 Cellulophaga sp. | reverse complement strand
CCTCCCTTTTACATGATCTTTTATGCTTATCTAATTGTCATTATAGTGGTAATAGATATTTAATCTTAGGCGTTAAAGATCCCAAAGAAAATTGTGAAATAAGAGGTTTAAATCCTAATCAAATTGGAAGAAAAACTCAAGTTCAGTTAATAGATTTTTTAAGAGCTCAAAATTTTGCTGGTCATAGTCGACCTGAAGTTGAATTACACACTTTAGAAATTAAAGATAAGAGTATTGATATTATAATAATTTTGAACAATCCAGATAAACCTTATTATATAGTCGAATCTTACCGAGATAAGGAAAAAGTTGTAGAAGCAAATAATATCTATACGAGAACCAATGATACGAACACACCAATAGATAAAAGTGCGGATATTGGACAGATAGAAAGAATGTGGAAAGAAAGATTTGGTTTAGATATTTCACCTTTAGAAAAAATGAAACTTCTTTTACGAAAGCCAGAGGAATGGTTTAAAGATATAGGTAACAAATCATATGCGTACCATATAGAGTTTCCAGAATTTAGAATTGAGTTCTCAGAATTGGAAGAATTTTGGGAAACCTATAGCTATTTTTTTACAAATCATAAGTCATTCCAAGGCAATGCTGTTTTTAAGTATCACTCTACAACATTATTTGAATTAGAGTATATTACATGTGATGAAATATGCTGAGCCCCGATAATCAGACAGTAGTTTAAGATAGGAATTAAAAACCTAAATTAGCAAGATTATGTCGAAAACAAGAAGAACATTCAGCAAAGAATTCAAGTCAAAAGTTGTACTTGACGCATTGAAAGAGAAGGACACCATAGAGGAGCTCGCAAAGAAATATAGCCTGTTACCCTCTCAGATCTCTCTTTGGAAAGCAGATGCCATAAAAAACATTTCCGCCGTTTTTTCGGTAGCAAAACCTTCAGTTAAAAAGGATGATGTTCCGACTGAGAAATTGTTTGCTGAAATAGGGCAATTGAAAATGGAAAACGATTTTCTAAAAAAAAAGCTTTGGTAGGCCCTTTAAAGGACCGGGAAAAGATGATCGATTATGACAATGCATTAAGCGTTTCAAAACAGTGTAGGCTATTGCAAATTCATCGTAGTGGCTTGTATTATAAGCCAAAGGGTGAAAGTGAGTGTAATTTGGAAATAATGAGATTGATGGACGAGCAATATTTATATACCCCATTTTATGGATGCAGAAAAATGACCGTTTGGCTTATCAGGAAAGGATATGTTATCAATAGGAAACGAACAAAAAGATTGATGAAGCTCATCAATTGGCAAACCATTTACAGAGAACCCCGTACAACAATCTGCAACCAGGAACACAAGAAGTATCCCTATTTGTTAAGAGGCTTAGAAATAACCAGGAAAAACCAAGTTTGGTCAACAGACATCACCTATATCCCTATGCAAAAGGGTTTTATGTACCTCTGTGCCATTATTGATATACATACAAGGTATGTGTTGAACTGGAGCGTAAGCAACACCATGAGTGCTGAATGGTGTGCCGATGTCTTGAAGGAAACAATTGAGCTGTACGGGAAACCCGAGATATTCAATACAGACCAGGGAAGCCAATATACAAGTGAAATATTCACTAATGTGCTAATAGACAATGATATAAAAATATCAATGGATGGAAAAGGAAGAGCTATAGATAATATTTGGATAGAAAGATTATGGCGATCAGTAAAATATGAAAATGTATATTTACAGGCTTACACTGATGGAATCAGTCTTTACAAAGGATTGAAAAGTTATTTTAAATTTTATAATACAGAGCGTTTTCATGAGTCTTTGGACTATGCAACCCCCTCTGAAGTTTACTACAAAAAAGAAGCGGCATAAAATGAGAATAACTTTTTTGGCTTTTAATGGAGCCAAAAGTTATCTCCCATTTTAGCCTAGAAACTGAAAAATGAACTTAACAAAAACTATCTTAAATAATTAAGTTACTGTCCGAAGAAAGGGGTACACCGTATATGGACACGTTCTTGTCGGCTTTGTTGTTTTGTTATTTGGTTTCTAAAATATCACTTTTTCGATAAAAACCCATTATTTGCGATAAATGTTGTTGCCATTCGTTACAAATTGCTAATCTGAAAATTATTAATGTATTTGTTAACGTGATCAATAAAGTTTCCAATATTTCCAATACCCCATTGGTTACTAGTTGCAATTATTGAGTCTGATAATTTTATAAATTCTCCTGATTTTAGGTAATATCTTTTATGACCTGTTCTATCAAAAATTTCTTGAGCATTTTCCTTAGTTTCAAAAACACCAAAACTACCTTGTAAATTTTGAGGGAATATTTTTTCTAATTCGGCAAAAGTTATATTTGGATTATCCTCCACAAAAGTTCTGATAACCTTGTTTACTAGG
>JBGSQM010000236.1:0-13704 GCA_041738035.1 Cellulophaga sp. | reverse complement strand
TTCCGATAACGGCAACGGTATTCCAAAGCATATTATTGATAAAATATTCCAGCCTTTTTTTACCACAAAACCCACGGGACAAGGCACAGGTTTAGGATTGAGTATGAGCTATGATATTGTAACTAAAGGGCATGGTGGGGAATTGAAAGTGGAAACAAAAGAAGGAGAAGGAACCATGTTTATAATTGAATTGCCAAACACTATTTAAATAAAGAACACAAATGAAAAAACCAAACTTAATGAGAACATATATATTTTTTACTGCCATTTTGCTAGGCCTACTGCTTGTTTCCTGCAACCAGGAAAGCAAGTCCGAAACAGCGACCACGGTCGGCGACTATAAAATTCCCGAAACCATTCCGCTGGTATTTACCGATCCAGAACCTGTTGAATGGGAAACAATTACCTCGGATACGCTCACAACACCCGTCACCTATTCGCTAGATGTGGACGCCCTGCCCAGCAAACCATTTGAGCTCAATACGTTTAAACCGCTAAAATCCCCCATGAAGGAATACGATCTGGATTGGGATAGTTATCCTACCGAGGCATTGAAATTTGACGCGGTTCCGTTTACGGTTACTAAATCCACGATAAAAAAACCGACCATCACAAAAATGAAACCACCGGGGATAATGGAAGGCACCAATACCAATTTACTGCAACTTTCAACAAATGAAGGCCTTAATCAAAATTTAATAACTGCATTTATTGAGAATGAAGATGGTTCTACGTGGATTTCTTGGGGACAAGGAATAAGTGTAGCTTCAGCATTGGCCCTTTATGATGGAGAAAATATGTTCACCTATGAATATGGCCTAATAAATGATATTACCTTGGATTATAGTGGTAGACTTTGGTTGGCTACTAACGGCAATGGCATCTACGTACTAGATTTTAAAAATAACTTTGAATACACGATTAAACCTTCTGAAATAGAACTTAACCTAGTTGATATACTAGAAGACCATACCGGTACTATGTATCTAGCCGCATTTAGAAATGGAGTATACACGCTAGATTCAGACTTCAAAAATTTACAAAAATCAACCAATGATGGCAATAATTTGGCCGTTACGCTTCTTGAAGACAGCAAAGAAAAAATTTGGGTGGCATTTGAAGATGGTATTGCTATGATTGATGAGAAAAGGGAAAATATGGTAAGACTTCCAGAGGACACCGGCTTCACTTTAAATTTTTCTACAGATATTAAAGAGGATGCCTCAGGGGCAATTTGGTTCTGTAGTATTCAGGCCAATGAAGTTGTTAGCCTATCCTTACAACAGAAAAAAGCAAAGCGGCTTTCCAAAGAGAATGGTTATACTATATCTGGTGGCACCAGAATAGAAGAGGATTCCCAGGGCAATATCTGGGTCGCGGGCAATAATGAGGCCTATATCTTAAGCAAGGATAA
The DNA here is from genome assembly GCA_041738035.1 of Cellulophaga sp. Classification (GTDB taxonomy): domain Bacteria; phylum Bacteroidota; class Bacteroidia; order Flavobacteriales; family Flavobacteriaceae; genus Cellulophaga. The sequence goes on along the minus strand of JBGSQM010000236.1, from coordinate 12,290 downwards.
ACAAAGGTCCAAAACTATAGGCATCAACAGTACCATGTTAACCAACCGAAGGGGCAGTATCTTAAAACGAAAAGACGGCTCTATTTGGTTTGGAACCTTGGATAAGGGTATTGTAATGACCAATGACTTTACCTTAAAAACGGAATATTTTGATACGTCAAGAGGTTTAATAAACGACCAGGTCTGGGAAACAGAAGAGGACTCCAGAGGGGAAGTTTGGCTTGGTACTATCGGTGGTATCAATATTATTGACCCGGTAAATAATACCATAAAAGCCTTAGACCATGAACTACTTCATAGTACGTTTCAAAACACTGTTATTAAAATTGAGGAAATTATGGACGATATCTTTTTTATTGATGCGGTTTGGGGTTTTTCAATTTTAGATCGACAGAAAAACGAATTAACGGTTTATGCCAGTAACAAAAATTCGGTTTTTAGGGTATGGGACGTAGCATTAATGAACAATCATACCTTTTTAATAAGTACGGATGGAGGCGTTTACATTTATGACATTGAAAATAACGGCCTAAAGAAAATTTCTTCAAAAACGGATCCTGAAATTCTTAGTAATAGTACTCAGATAGCCATGTATTATGACAAAGAAGAAATCCTTTGGTTACCCACGAACAAGGGTTTAGCTAGAATTAATTTGAAGACCAATGCCATTAGCTACCTAAGGGAGGAACAAGGTCTTTGTAATAACAGTACAAACGTAACCGCATTTTCCAAAGAGGGCGAGTTATGGCTAGCTACCCTGAACGGTATTGCTATTCTAAATTTAGAAGAAAACTCGCTTACCAATATAATGAAAGAAAACGGGTTGATACCTGCTGAAATATATGATCTTATAGAATTAGACACTTTAATGTATGGAGCCAGTGTTGATGGCTTGATACCCATAGAACGAAAAACGGCCAAAACCACAAATAAAGGATACCTTAATTTTAATGGCGGACTAGGATTTAAATCTACAGACTATCTTGAAGGATCCTCCAAATTTTTAAAGAACGGACAGTTTTGGGCCGGCGTTGCCAATCTATCCGGTGAATTCAGGCTAATGGTGATGGATGCCGCCCCAAAACCCAAAAGCGTGTCAAGTTCTGTTTTTATAACGGATATGTTCGTCATGGATGAAGATCCTGGCTTTAGTTCAAAAAACAGTACGGATTCTTTAACAACCGCTGGGGGTACATACGCCGCGACCAAAAATATACAGTGGGACTCCATAACCCATCCCTACAATCTTGCGGAAGGGCTTGTGCTTCCGTTTGATCAGAATAGCTTAAGTTTTAGCTATGCCAGCGGTGATGTATTAAATAGGGAACAATTGACATACAGGTTTATCCTTGATGGTGAGGATGCCGATTGGACCTATGCTGCTAGGGCCACCAAAACTAAAAATTATTACAACCTAAAACCGGGCAATTACACCTTTAAAGTAGCTGCCAGAGGTTTCAATAATACATGGTCGGTTCCAGATGAGCTGTCTTTTACAATTAATCCTCCTTGGTGGCAAACCTGGTGGGCCTACCTCCTGTTCGCCCTTATTTTTGGTGGGGCTGTTTGGTCCTTTGTGGCCTACCGTTCGCGTTGGTTGAAAAAAGAAAACCGTTTGTTGGAAGAGCGAGTAACCCATAGAACGTCACAGTTAAAAAGCAAAATGGATGAATTAAAATCCACCCAATCCCAACTCATCCAATCTGAAAAAATGGCAAGTCTCGGTGAATTAACTGCTGGCATTGCCCACGAAATTCAAAACCCCTTAAACTTCGTTAATAATTTTTCCGAAGTGAATACGGAGCTTATTGATGAAATGGAAGAAGAAATTAAAAAAGGGGATTATGAGGAGGTCTTGGCTATATCCAGGGACATCAAGGAAAACCAGAAAAAAATAAACCATCATGGCAAACGCGCCGATGCAATCGTCAAAGGAATGCTGCAGCACAGCCGCAAGAGTAGCAGCGAAAAAGAACCCAGCAATATTAATGCCATAGCAGACGAATATCTAAGACTGGCTTATCACGGACTTCGCGCAAAGGACAAAAGTTTCAATGCTACTATGGAAACAGATTTTGATGCATCGCTCAAAAGAATAAATATTGTGCCGCAAGATATGGGACGCGTTATTCTAAACCTTATTACCAACGCCTTTCATGCATGTATAGAGCGCAATACAAAAGAATTACCTGAAAATAACTATAAACCTACTGTTTGGGTAAGTACCAAAAGGGAAGGAGAAAATATAGTGATTAGTATTCGCGATAATGGAAACGGAGTACCGGAAAAAGTAAAGGACAAAATATTCCAGCCCTTTTTTACCACCAAACCTTCTGGTCAGGGCACAGGTTTGGGGCTGTCGTTAAGCTATGACATTGTTAAAATGCACGGTGGCCAACTTAGCTTAGACACCAAGGAAGGCGAAGGCACCACGTTTACAATTACAATACCAGATAGTTAGTAGAAGGTGGTCGATCGATTGTTGACGGGTGGTGGCTGTTCGTTAAAGTTGAAGTTGAAGTATAAATTTGGATTTGGAATTTAGGAATAAATAGCACCTCTTAAAACAAGAGTATGAAAATTGAAAAAATAATTAAAACAAATAAAACGTGAACAGATGAAAATACTAGTAGTAGATGATGAACAAGATGTAAAAACACTTTTTCAGCAAAGGTTTAGAAAAGAAATAAGAAATAAAGAATTAGAATTTGTATTCGCTTTTTCGGGTGAAGATGCCCTAAAGCTGATGAGTACCATGGATCAAGAGGCTATTCTTATTCTGTCGGATATCAATATGCCTGGCATGACAGGTCTTGAACTCTTAAAAACCATAAAGAAAAACTACGTAAAACCACCACCTGTAGTGATGATGATTACTGCTTACGGGGACGAGGAAAACCGAAGAACTGCCAAAAATTTGGGTGCAGACGACTTCTTGACCAAACCTGTAGATTTTACACTTTTAAAAACAAAACTAAAAGAACTAACATGATGGCAAAAATAATGGTTGTGGATTATGAGACTGATTTAGAAGTACTTATTAAACAAAAATTCAGAAGAGAAATTCGGCAGAAAGAATACGAGTTCTTTTTTGCCGTAAACGGTAGGGAAGCCTTAGAAAAATTGCTTGAGGAACCCGACATAGACATTGTACTGAGCGACATAAACATGCCAGAAATGGACGGACTTACCCTACTCTCCAAACTGCAAGAAGGTAATCCCTTAATAAAATCAGTCATAGTATCCGCCTACGGCGATATGGACAACATCCGTACCGCCATGAACCGCGGTGCCTTTGATTTTATTACCAAACCCATCAATTTTGAAGATTTAACCATCACCATGGAAAAGACTTTGAAACAGGCGAAGCAGCTAAGGGAAACCTTAAAAGCCATTAAGGAAAATAATATCCTTAAAATGTATGTGGATGAAAATGTACTCAACTTTATGGGCGGAAAGGAGTACGAATCTAAAATTATGGCTAACGAAAGTATTGTTGGTTCTGTTCTCTTTATTGATGTCTGCGGTTTTACCAAAATCAGCGAAAGCGCATCACCAAATTTGGTGGTAAAAATGTTGAACACCTATTTCGATACCATAGTGAAACAAATTATGGATCAAAATGGCCATGTAGATAAATTTATCGGAGATGCCGTTATGGCTGTTTTCAGAGGCGATTATCATCTGGACAGAGCTATAGATGCCGCTTTGGCGATACGTACTCAAATTAATAAACTACCTACAACAAAGGGCGAAGAACAATTTCAGCCCAAAGTTTCTATAGGTATAAAAAGTGGGGACATGATTTCTGGTAATATAGGCTCTATAACCCTAAAAAGGTTAGACTATACGGTCATTGGCGATACCGTAAACACAGCAGCCCGTTTACAGGATGCCGCAAAACCAGACCATATTATTATTTGCGAAAATTGTTACGAGCAAGTAAAAGAAGCCTTTAAATGCCAAATGATCGGCGAAATTACGATGAAGAATAAGGAAAAACCTATGAGGATCTACAATGTATTAGAATAATGAACCTAAGCTTAGGACTTACAGAACAAAAAGCAAAATCTGATAAAAGAATACGATGACTATGAAAGAACCAGAAAAAGAATCCATTTTAAAACCAGAAATACCCGATGCTATTCCAGACTATGTGCCGCCCGTAATAGATACAAACGAATCAAAAGGGCATGCCGAAGAACTAGTAGATCATTATTGGGGCAGCATAAACTATGTGTTAAGCCTCATAAGGGCCTCTGAAGTAAAAGCGGGTTTAATTCTTTCCTTTTATGGTATTCTATTGAATTTTATATTTCCCCAAATTAAAACGGTTCTTGTCGCTGGATCAGTGCATATATTGCTGTATGTGCTTTTAGGAGGCTGGTTTGTATGTATCGTAATCTCTATCTATTGCTGTATTCGTTGCTTTATGCCGCGTATAGAAGGAAAATATGACAAGAATGTTTTCTTTTTTGGAGATGTCATCTCAAAATTCGGAACTATAAAAGAGTTTTCAAAAACATTTTATAAGTTAAGCCTCAACGAGGAGGAACTGTTCTACCAACTAGGGCAACAAATATTTATTATCTCTAAAATTGCGGCATTAAAATTTAAATTTGTGAATAGAGCTTTACGTTTTTTAGCCATTGGATTGCTCTTTTTTCTTGGGATAGTAATTTATTATACCCTACTTTTAATTGCTTAAAACCAAAAAATAATTAAAAAAATAAATATGAAAACAAAGAACAACATGTGGACTAAAGAAGAATTACACACCTATATTCTATTGCTATGTGCTAATGCAGATGGATTGGAAGGGAAAGACGAATTGGAATTGATCAAGCGCAAAGTGGATGCAGGCATTTTTGCAAAAATTTATACCGAATTTTCTTCTGACAATGAAGAGCTGCGTTTGGAGAAAATCAATAGAGCGGTACATCGGTTCAATTACAGCAACATGGAGCTCATTGAGCTACGAAAGGAGATGGATGCCATTTACTTTGCCGACCAAAAGTTTGGTATGATGGAGCGTAATTTAGATAGGATTCTGGATAATATTATTTATTAAGCTGGCGAAAAGAACTTTCTCTTTTCTGATGGAACTGACGAACGAATACTATAATTAAATCGAAATACACTTAAAAAGTAGGTTATGACGCACTTTTTTATTCAAAAGCTCTTAGTTTCTGTATTCATCTCATAAATAATGCGATAAAAAGCACTTTTAGCGCTCCTATGAATTAAAAACTCCAGAAGATGTTTCTTTAAGATTTTAATATATGAATTGCTGAGGTTTAACGTAATAATTTTGCTGAGATTTAGGTTTTTTGCAACCCAAATTAGACTTTTTTTATAAGCCTATACTAAGGTTAGGTTTTGTGTTGTCAATTTGCACTTCTATTTTCATTAAACTTAAGTATTCAATATTTTTTAAATTCCTGCATAACTTCGGAATTTTAGGTTAAAATTCTCATCGTAGTGCCCACCCCTCGGTCCCCTCCCAGGAGGCGAAGTTACTCATGAAAATCCCAATAACAAAAAGGACAATTTCGCCAATAGCATATTTAAAATACTTTGTGGTTTTGCCTTCTGAGAGGAGGTTTTTGCGGATGTTTCGAAAGAATTTAATCATTTTCAGTTTCGTTTAGAATTTTGTAGATAATCGTTTCCAATTCTATTAGCTTCTTCTTACTGTCATACAATCTGTATAAGTAATCGTCTGTAATATTCTCAAATTCAATGTCTTGAAGAATTTTGAGCTTATCTATCTCCAAGATGGTCTTGTTTTCCCATTTCAAATCACCAAAGACATCCATGTCCTTTAACGAATAATTTTTTGATAAGTAGGGTTATACCTCGTCATCAGATTTAATGAGTATTCTTTCTGAATTATCGTTTAAGGCTTTCATTGTCCTACCCCATTCATAAATTAAATCTACCAACTCTTGATTTTGAAGCAATTCCAAGCGTCCGGACTGAATGAGCCCGGAAACGGTATTTTCCGATGGTCTAAAAATAGGTGGGTCAAAAGCATAAAAAATTAAACTGTCGATATTCTGTTTTTTTAAATATTCTTCATCTTTGCCCATAAGGTTCATAAGATGCCTAAGCGTATTTTCACAATCAACAGAAGTTTTTATTGTGATTGCGATAATTTTTTTGTTTTGTAAATATTCGTTGTATAGGTTTTTAATAATTGCTTTTTCTTCGAGTTTAAGGATGCGGTTTTGATTCCAATTATTAATGCTCAACGCAATTAAAATCCCAATGACTACGAGGATAATTTCGCCTATGGCATATTTGAGATATTTAGTGGTTTTTCCTTCTGCGAGGAGGTTTTTGCGGATGTTTCTGAATAGTTTTATCATAGTTATTAGGTATTCCCCTCTTGTGAGGCGCTGTGCTTTGCCTACCGTGCCGGTTTAAGGGTAGGTTTTGTACTGTTAATTTGTCCCTCTATTTTCATTAAACTTAAGTATTCAATATTTTTTAAATTCCTGCATAACTTCGGAATTTTAGGTTAAAATTCTCATCGTAGTACCCACCCCTCGGTACCCTCCCAGTAGGGGGAAGTTACTCATGAAAATCCCAATAACAAAAAGGACAATTTCGCCGATGGCGTATTTAAAGTATTTGGATGTTTTGCCTTCGTTGAGAAGGTTTTTACGGATTTTTCTAAAAAATTTGATCATAGCTCATCCTCATTTAGCTCCCTATCGATCAAATCAATAGTTTCAGTAGTTAACCGTAATAGGCCATATTTCACCCATATCTCATCTTTATTGTAAGCAATATAGTTTTTGAATAACTTTTTATAGGTGTCTGGTGACTTTATGTAGCTAATGAATTCATCATCATTTTTTACAAAATATGGGTGTTTTGCTATGCTGGAATGCGTGTAAAAATTGTTACCTACATATTTATTTAAATCCTCCGTATGCAAACCAAAATCAATGTATTCGTTAGAGTTATTAATATTTATGTTTTCATTAGACTCTTCAATGAAGTCTCTCGATTTAGAATAATCTTTTAACAAGGATAGCTTCTGTTTTAGACTATCGCTCAACATCTCAAATTTACCAGACGATATTGCTTCTTCAAAAACTGAATTTAAGATCGAAAATTGAAACTCAGGTCCTACCTCAGACACATACAGTCTAACACTATCAACAGGTAGTTCTATAGCGCCCGCAGAAAAATTTAAAACCTTGTTTAATTGAGCATTATTTTTATGAAGACCTGCCAAGTATCTATTTAACACATTTTGATTGATTAGGAACTCCTTTTTAAGGGAAAGCATCAAATTCTGTTTACTTATTTCTTGTTTTCGGTTTTCATTCCAATTATTAATTTGCAATGCAATTAAAATCCCAATGACTACGAGGATAATTTCGCCTATGGCATATTTGAAGTACTTTGTGGTCTTACCCTCGTTGAGCAAGTTTTTGCGGATATTTTTAAAGAGTTTAATCATTTGTTAGTTGTTTTGCCCACGCTCGCCCCGACCCTGAAGGGCGCCAACGCACGTATTTGAAAATAAATAATTAGAAAACCCTCCCTTTAGTGTTCGGGCAAGATTTTCGATTTTGCCTCTTGCGAGCAAGTTTTGACGAATTTTTCTGAAGAGTTTAATCATTTGTTTTGAATTTCAAGCTTTATTTGGTGTAGTAATATTTTCGAATTAGCATAGGAATACTCCAATTCCTCTTTGGTTTCTGTAAATAATATCCTCTTGAAATTACTTATTCCCTGAAAAGTCGCAGCAAGATGACTATTATCTATACGCTGCCAAACTAGAGAATCTATTAATGGGCCTTGGTCATGAATAGCTGTGGAACCAAAGGTGTAGGTATTTACATAAGAAGTAATTTTTTCTCTATAATCGTTAGTGGTTTTTTCTACTCTGTCCTTTAGGGAAATTTTTTTATTGTAAAAGTCTTTAATCTTTGCTTTTAAAGAGTCGGGTAATGTTTCTATCAATCCCGTTTGGTTAAGACTAGTATAGGCATTGGTGTTATACATAATTTGGGCACTCCAATTTGGATTAAATTCATACCGCATTATTTGTATTAAAGTATCTAGCGATGCCTGTGGTTGTGCTATTCTAATTCTTAAAGATTCATTAAGTTGGTATTGCTCAGAAATAAAAGGCAACTTCGCTTTTATCAATAGCGTATCTTGTTCCAAATCATGAACTAAGGCTATTAGCATCTTTTTAATTTCTGCTGTTCTTTTCATACGCTCACTCCAGTTATTAATCTGTAGCGCGATAAGAATACCTATGACCACCAGCACAATTTCACCTATAGCGTATTTAAAGTATTTATTAGTTTTACCTTCGTTTAAAAGGTTTTGTCTAATTTTTCTAAAGAGTTTTATCATATTTATTTCCTGTATTTCGACTCCGCTTAATATAAAATAAAGCGGGAATCCTTTTACTTTGTAGTTTCGTTATTTCAGCCTTGCGCAATCATTTTAGTATTTTCAAATCTCACTTTAGTAAATAGTAAACACCGATAAGGGCTACAATTGGTTAATTTCATTTTGTATTTCCTTAAGCAGCACTTCCGCTCTATTTTTGCTTGTTTTAGCACCATATATTCTCCAACCAGCATTATCTTTCAAGTTTCTTAACCTCACAACAAGTCCTGCATCTTTTTTTATAGACTCTAAAGGATTAGTCATAAAGGGGACATCAAGTACGGTTAAACTATACTTATTATTAATGTAGTTTTCATATTCATCAACAAATTCATTTGTAAACAATTCATCTAGTCCAAAAAACCATTTCAAATCGCTGTAGTATTTATTTAATAAGTTTTTTAACTTTTGATTATCTAATTTAGAATACAATCCCAAATTTTTTAATTCTTCCATGGCATAGGTTTGTACAATCATTCTACGAGGCATTTGTATATAGCGGAATGATTTTTTATAAAATTCAGCGTCAAATGTTTCAGGTACAGCTACTTCCCATATTGATGTGCTCATTAGTTTTATAGGGATAGTGTCTATTTCTTGTAAAGGAATTTCGGCCCATCTTAATATTTGATTTATTGAATTATACCTGAAGTCATTTATTTCTTCTATTTCCTTCAAAAGATCAAGATCTTGTTGAATAGCTTTGGATAGATTTAAAAGATTTGTTTTTATTTGAAGTTTCGTAAGCCTGTCTTCATTCCAATTATTTATCTGTAGCGCAATCAAAATCCCAATAACCACAAGGACGATTTCGCCAATGGCATATTTGAAGTACTTTGTGGTCTTACCCTCGTTGAGCAAGTTTTTGCGGATATTTTTAAAGAGTTTAATCATTAGGTTCTTTATCTATACTATTTTTTAAATCTTTTTTCATTTTTTCAAGTGCTGGAATTAAATCTTGAAGTTTACCTACGTAATTAACATATATTAATTGATAGTTACCTATTACACGATGTCTATATTCAGTACTGTTAAGAAAATAGTCTTGTAGTTCTTTGCTACTATTGTTTTGCATAATGTTTTTGCTCATATATTCAGGATACCAATCATAATTATCTCTAAAATCATTTACGATTTCGGCAGATTCATTATTTATTCTTTTTTCGTAATTGTTAATCATCGTACGTTCCATATAAGAATAAATATCTATGATGTTTAGTGATAAACTATCCTTGATGTCTAGTTCTTTTAACTGATTAACACCAGTGGTATTCAAATTTGTGGCTATAGGTCTGCCTGTCAATATTCTTGATAATCCAACGTCAAATAAATCGGGTGTAATAGAATCGTTAATAACTCTTTTGAATATAAATTCTATACTATTGAAATATTCCAATGTTTTCGACATTTCTTCAATATCATTTTGAATATCTACAGTAATGCGTTCATAAACTGAAATGAGCTGTTGGCGTTTGATTCTATTTTCATTCCAGTTATTAATTTGAAGGGCAATTAAAATTCCAATGACTACGAGGATGATTTCGCCAATGGCATAAAGAAGGTACTTACTGAATTTATTTTCAGTTAGAAGCCTTTGACGGATATGTCGGAAAAATTTTATCATATTTATTTTCCACGAAAGTGGAAATCTTTTTTTAGTTGATTTATTTATTGAATTTAGGTGGTTGTGTGCTTTCTTTTATTGCTTTAGTTGTTTATCAATTTTTAAAATACTAGTTGTCGCTTTTTGCTTCATATCTTGCAATGTTTCGTTTAAGCGCATTTTGCGATACATGTTCATTTTTATTGAATTTCTAATTTCAGGTGTCTCTAGTTGTTCCAAGAATACAGAATTGCGTTGGTCTTCTGTTTGTGTAAAGTTGATGTCATTTGCTTTGTAAAAGGTGTCTTCATAAATGTCAATTTCAAAGCCCATGGCTAACCAAAGCTTTCCCTCTTCAATAGTATCATCAGAATCCCATTTTGTAATTACATTGTAACTATTTGAATCTATGGTGTAATAGTTGTTGATGTCATCGAAAAGTGTGTTGAATTGAAAAAAGTCTGTGATGCCTGCACTGATCACCTTTTCATAACTTTGATTTTTAACTTTGTAATTAAAAGCGGTATAGGGTAATTTATCAAATAAGGCGTTTGCTGATAATGAGTCTGAAAATGTGCCGTTTAATAAAGATTTGGCGTTATCTACAATAACAGGGATTCTTGCCAAGTCTCCAGAAAATTTTATAGTATCTGCTATTAAATCATATCTTATATTTTTTAGTACATTTATAACAATGGCCCTTTCTTTTCGTTCTTCGTTCCAGGTATTAATGCTTAAGGCTATCAATATCCCAATCACCACAAGGATAATTTCGCCAATGGCGTAGAGTAGGTACTTTTTTGTTTTTCCTTCGGAAAGCAAGTTTTGACGAATTTTTCTGAAAAGTTTTATCATAGTTCTAAGGTATTCCCCTCCTTGGAGGGGCTAGGGGTGGGTTTATTGTCGTTAATGTATTCTCTTAGTTTATCTAAAACTTGGCCTAAATTATTTTTTACGTCACTATCGGAGAACCTTATTAAGGTTATTCCTAAAGACTCTAATCGGGCTTGTCTTTGCTTATCTTTTTCTTCTTGGTCTTCTACAAAATGTATAGAGCCATCAACCTCAATAACTAATTTTAAATCTTTACAGTAAAAATCAACAATGTAAGTGTCAATAGGTATTTGTCTACTGAACTGTACGCCGAGCTTTTTACCCTTTAGTTCTCGCCATAAGGCTATTTCACCATAGGTCATGTTATTACGTAGTTTTTTTGCCAACGCAATTAAGTACGGTTTGTAAGGTATAATCTTTCTCATCGTAGTACCCACCCCTCAGTCCCCTCCCAAGAGGGGAAGTTATTCATTAAAATCCCAATCACCACAAGGATAATTTCACCAATGGCGTATTTGAAATACTTAGTGGTTTTGCCCTCGTTTAGCGGGTTTTGGTGGATTTTTCTAAAGAATTTGATCATCGGTTTTCAATTTTACGAAGTTCTACAAGTAAGACACTGGTTTCTTTTAATACCTCCTCCAATTGCGCTTTTCTTCCATAATGGAAACGTTTGGCTAGTGTAAGTTTATTGAATCTGGCAATTAAATCTTTGGAATCTACATCTTGCCATAACATATCTTGTAAATGACCTTTTATTGTATTTCTTGTAATTCTAAGGCTGTAGCGCTCCTGAAAGTCTTGTGTAGCCTGAACAAATTGGCTAAAATTATTTTCGGATATTTTTTCGATACTCTCATGTTTTCTATAAATATCATAAATGACTTCTGTAATTTCACGGTCAAATAAATTAATTTCACCCGAAAGCACCATTGTTTTATACGAATTTTCATTTTTAAAATTGATGACAGGAAGCAAAGGACTAAACTCGAACCTTACAATTTTTATAAGCGTATCTATTGTTGCTTCACTATGCGATAAGCGCTCTTCTAATCTAAGCATGCTATTCTCTTCTGTTTGTATATCTTGTATTCGGTTTTGAATGTAAACGCTGTCTTTTTCGAGATTTGCAATTAAGGTTTTAGTGTTTTTAAGTACAATTTTATTATTGCCTAGTTGGGTGTTCCAGTTATTAATCTGTAGTGCTATAAGAATACCTATTACTACGAGGATGATTTCGCCGATGGCGTATTTGAAATACTTAGTGGTTTTGCCCTCCTTTAGCAGGTTAAGACCGTTGCACGGTCTTGCATAATTTGAATACATTTCGTATCTTTTTACTATGGAAATAGTAAAACATCCCACCTTAGCAGATAGCGTTTGCGATTTACGAACACGCAAGATAAAGCGCACTTTTTTCACTCAAATC
>JBGSQM010000185.1:0-9046 GCA_041738035.1 Cellulophaga sp. | reverse complement strand
GGTGCACATTACAATAGGAAATGCCAAAAGAGACCTTCAGAAATTTCATAAAATAAAAAGAAAATATTTACAATTATACCTCAATGAGTTCATTTATAAGCTCAATAGAAGGTATTTTGGAGACAGAATGTTTGATAGACTAGTAATAGCAAGCATTACGACTAGAAGCTAAGCGGATATGCAAAAATAAATTCAAGTATTTTTATAAAGAGAATATTTAAGTATCTTTATTCTCGTTTTAATTCTCTCCAATTATTAAATTATTTATATAGAATATGAAAACTGAACTATCAGAATATATTTCAAAATTCACATCCCTTACAGCCCAAGAAAAAGAACAAATTATAGATAATTTGGAAGTAAAACGATTTAAAAAAGATACTATTTTGCTCAAAGAAGGAGATATTTCTTTTTTCTGTTATTTTATTTTAAAGGGTTGCATTAGAGAATATTACTTGATTGATGGAGAAGAAAAAACAACGGCTTTTTATACAGAAGAACAATCTGTTGTTTCTTTTACGAGTTATGCCAATCAAAAACCAGCTTCACATTATTTGTCGTGTAGTGAGGAGTGTGTGGTAATAGTAGGTAATCCGAATGAAGAGTCAGAAATGTATAAAAAATTTCCAAAACTACAAGAAATTACTCGGTTGATGGTAGAGGAAGATTTTGGAAAAATTCAAACAGAGTTGGCAACCTTTATTACTTCTTCGCCTGAAGAAAGATACCTCAATCTACTAGAAAAAAAACCCAAATTAATACAACGAGTTCCACAGCATCAACTAGCTAGTTATTTGGGGGTAAAACCTGAATCTTTGAGCCGAATTAGAAAGAGACTATCTATGAATAAATAATAATTTTATTCGTCTTCTTCTATTTATTTTCCTCCTTTCCAAATAAGCCAGATCCCAAAACCTAACTCGCCTATAATCATAGGTAAGCTAATAATAGAATCAATCGTTTCTTTAAAAATTACATAATTGGGCAAAAGAATATGAGCAAAATTACTTATCAAGTAACAAAGACCTGCTATTGTAAGTAAAAAACTAATCACAATAGGAATAGAAGTAGAATCAAAGGTCAGGTAACTCAATAAGAAAAGATGAAAAGCAAAAATAATCAGACTAAAAGCAAAAGTAGTTTCAAAACCAGTAAGAAATAGATTTACCATAGCGTGCAAATCTTGATGGTTGATAAAAGTTAGCTGTTCTTGTTCACTTTCCATTTGTCCACTTACTAATAAAGCTACAAAAATAAGATTGATAATCACCACTCCTAAAAGTGCCGAATAGATAAGCCTAACCCAAGCAGCAAGCAAAGACACTAATTTGTTTTGTGCTTCAAAAAATATATACAATGCCCACGCTGCAAGTATATCACACATAAGAATTACAATAAATCCACAAATACCAGCCCTAAATAAAATAGATGAAGCACCAATAGAATGAATAGTTACTTCTATACCTTTAGGAGTTATGAGACTAGTAAGCACAAAACCATACGAAAAACCTGCAATAATGGCCATAGAAATAATAGAATATCCAGCAACTAAAGCAGCTTTTCTTTTTGAAATATCAAGCATAATTAATTAAAAATTAGAGTGGTATGTAAACAAAAACCAAATTTCACTCTATTTTAAGGATTTTGCATTGACTTTAGTTAATAAATTCTTTCCTTCTATGATTCTAGTCATTATTTCCTCTATTATTTCTTCTTGATTTACTTTCTTAACTAAAGTCAATGCACTTGGTTTGATAACTACATAATTTTTTCTATTTTAAATTATTCATTTTAAAAAAGCAAAATTATGATTAAGTTAGTTGCTTTTATTGTATTGATAATGCGTGTTTTATCTATTAAATGTTTTTCACAAACAGAGGGGAATTCTATACAACAATTTGTTCTTTCACAGACTGTGCGAGGGATTGTAGTAGATTCGGAAAGCAAAACTCCTTTGATTGGTGTTCAAGTAGTTTTAGTAAATTCTGATCCATTAAGAGGAGATGTTACAAATTTAGAGGGAGAGTTTAAAATCGAAAAAGTGCCTATTGGTAGAGTTTCGTTGCAGATTTCTTATATTGGTTATCAGACTCAAACTATTCCAAATATACTTGTCATTACTGGAAAAGAAACAGTTCTCAATTTTAGTTTGCAAGAATCCTCAACCCAAATGAATGAGGTAGTAGTGATAGCAAACAAAAACAATAATGAAAATGATACCCTCAACGATGCTTCAAAAGAAATGGCTCTAGTCAGTACACATTCCATTTCGGTAGAACAAACAAATCGTTATGCAGGAGGATTCAATGATCCTGCTCGTATTTTGTCTAATTTTGCAGGTGTGAACAATTCCCAAGATGGAAGTGCCGATATTATTGTCAGAGGAAATTCTCCTAAATACATTCGATGGACATTAGAAGGAGTACAGATTACAAGTCCTAGTCATTTTGCTGACCAAGGAGGAACGGGTGCAAATGGAATAAGTGCTTTGAATAATAATATTTTAGCTACTCCAAATTTCTATACAGGAGCGTTTAGTGCAGAATATGGCGATGTTCTTTCAGGTGTCTATGATGTAAAATTACGAACAAGAAATAATGAGAGCATTGAAGGAATCTTAGGAGTAGGACCTATAGGGACAGATTTAACTTTAGAAGGTCCTTTTAAAAAAGGCTATAAAGGTTCTTTTTTGCCAATTTAGATTTACGACGATTGCGATTATTGTTCGTTAACGTTTATACCTTTTTCTTGCCCATTTCACTAAACGATTGTTCAATAGTTTGAAGACTCCGTGGAGCATAGAATTTCTGAATTTCGCATAGTAATTGGTCCATCCCCTAATCATGGGATTAAGGATTTTGGCAATATCTACGATGCTATTAGAGGTCATTCTATGCACTTTAAGTTCTGCTAACTTAGCTGCAATACGTTTTCTCGAACTTGTACTAATGCTACAATCGAAGCCTAGAAATAGCCCACTTCGCTTTTTAGATTTGGAAGTTCTAGGTTGAAAAGAATAGCCTAGAAAATCAAACTTAACGTTGTGATAATTTCCTTTTCTGCGATAGTCCTTACAGTACACAATTTTGGTCTTTTCTAAATGTAACTACAAACCAATTCGGTGCATTCTGCTTTGGATAACCTTTAGTATTTGTTCTGCTTACTCTTGACTTTTACAGTTTACGATAACGTCGTCGGCATAACGTGTGTAACTTACTGTTCTGTCAGTCTGTTCCAACCATCTGTCAAACCCGTAATGCAGAAAGAGATTCGCTAATAAGGGGCTATTCTATATAACACCACCCTGTGGAGTTCCTTTTCCTTGTTTTACGATTAATTTTTCAGATTTGGTCATTACTGGGCATGCCAGCCACCGTGCTATATAAAGTCTGACCCATCTTTCGGGCACATGCCTCTCTACAGCAAGCATCAATTTGTCATGATCGATGTTATCAAAGAACCCTTTAATGTCCAGTTCAATTACCCAGTCTGTTTGCCAGCAGTTTTTCCTGAACTGTTCAAGTGGTTGATGCGCACTCTTTTTAGGTCTGTAACCAAAGAAGTTTGGACTGAATTCTTTCTCTAAACGAGGTTCTAAAAACATCTTGTCCACCATTTGCCCTATTCGGTCACTTACGGTAGGTATTCCTAGTTTTCGGACTTTTCCGTCCTTTTTAGGAATTTCAACTTCTTTGACTGGAGGAGGAAAATAGCTTCCTGATGCCATACGATTCCTAAGCTTGTAAAGGTTTCCAGACAGGTTAGTATCAAATTGTTCAATACTGACTAAGTCAATACCTGCGCTCCCTTTGTTGGCTCTCACTCTCTTGTAAGCTTGCCATATCATGACCTTGCTTATAGGTATTGATTTTGTTTCATCGCATAAAGTCATCCTCAAATAGTGAGTTGTTAAATGTAATGCAACCGTATAACCTAACCCCTTTGCTCCATCCCCATTACAGAAACTTCAATGCTACTACGGGGTAGTCCGTCCCTGAAACTAACTTTGGTATTGTACCTCTAGGTTGATCCTATTGTGTATTTCCCTTAGCATTTATAGTAAGGTTCCCGAGTTCCGTAACTAAGCCTAGATAAATTCATGACCCCTGAATGACGCCTGCCGCATAGCCAATAAATAGGTGGTCGCTATACTGTTTAACTCCGTATGATACTTCGTAGCTTTTGACTGAATGTACCTACTTCTCGACACCTCTTCAGTGGTTCACTGTAGTTTATCCTGAGCGTTAGTCGAAGGGTTCATCTCTTTTATCAATACCTGACTAATTCTTGAATAGCCGATTCCTAAACGCTCAGCATCTTTGCTCTTTACAAAAGCACCTTTAGGTGGTTTAACGCCTTCTCCTATAAGACGACATTGGTGGGTCGGTTCCACCATCTTAATTACAGTTCACAACGAATATTGCCGTTCGTTGCTTGCTCGGCACACTATGAAAAGTAGCGGATTAAAACACTCTTACCTTTGTTAAAGCAAGATACTGAATTGAAAGCAAAGGCGGTTCAGGTTAGTGCCTAAACCGCTATTTTTTATATACATTTGTATGTGCCCAGCATGGGCATCTTTTACTTTACCAAAAGGTAAATAATTAATCTAGAGGGTGCAAGTCCCTTATGGGCAGGAGTAACGCTTTGAACCATTAGAAAGTCGCAAGGTTGTTAACCGCGAGGTTAGAACTAAAGGAAGCGAGACTACAAAACCTCGGTACTGACCCTTCGACTACGCTCAGGATAGACCAAGCAGGAACCGTATAAGAGGCATAATTACTTGGGTAAGTAAGCACACTTCGGCAAGCTCAGTGCATCGCATCACTGTAACGCCCAACGAATACCAAAAGAGTACATATGTAGATACGGTAGGAATTGAGGGAAAGAAGATGCCATTACCCCGCAAAAAATCGGGGCAGGCTCTGGGGAGGTCTCTACAACTACAAGTTGGTTAGGTAGAGAAGTCACAGCAGAGGTCATAGTACCTACGGGAAACGAGTTGCGGAAAAACCGCATAGGGTATCACAAGTAGGAAAGGACTGAACATTAAATTACGTTGGAATTCGATTAGCAGGCTTAGCTAGCCTAGTTTTAAACCAACAGGAGTACACGAATTATAAAACCTATGATTGAAGTCGTATTAGCAGCTACAAATCTTTTTAAGGCAACACGACAGGTGGAGCGCAATAAAGGTGCGAGCAGCTCCATTAAATTGAACAACTTTACGAATTCCGTATACGAACATTGCCATTACCACAATATAGGTTAAAGCATTTTCTAGAATTTCTATTTTATCTTTTTTTAGTAATTTATCATTTTGAATGTTTTATATTAATATTTCGAAAATCGCCACCACTATCATCGCCTACAAAAATGCCGATTTTACCATTTTGATTGTTACTTAATTTTTCAACTATTAATGATGGTTTTTCAGCATCATTAACAAAGGCTTTGATGATTTTATCATCAACAACCAATGTCATTGTAAACCAATCATTTGGATTTGGTGGATTTATAATTTCTTTTTCATAATGGGCATTGTTTTCTTCTCGCAATTTTTTCCAAGTGTAAGTTGGATGCGAAATATATTGAATTGAATGTATGCGTTTTATAGAATCTTGTGCGAAAAAATTAAATGGACGGCAATATACTGCATCATAATTTTTGTTGTTTTGTCCATGAAAAGCAATACCAATAAAGCTTTTTTGAATTACGTTTTTGCCACGCATCTCGATTTTGATTGTGCCATTTTTAAAATCTTTTATGGGCAACCAAACCATTCCTTCGCCTTTCCTTTCTGAAAGCTTAATGTAATTACCTGAAAGAGTATCGATTAATTTTGCTTCTCGATTTATAATATTTAATTTATTTCTTTTCAGAAGTTTGTAAAGATTTTGTTTTTGCTCTTTTTGGGCGAATGTTACTGTGCAAAATAATGTTATGCAAATTGTGATTAGGTTTTTCATATTTATAGTATTAAAATTTTTATAAATGAATTTTGTTTTATACAAATTTTTAACTCCACATAATTATTGGAAAAATTTGATTTACGATTAATAAAACAGAAAACTGAGCAATTGAAAAGGCCGCAAAAAAATCAAATGATAAAAGATTTTCTTTTTTTAAAATTTTCTTAAATAAAACGTAAATTGAAGTTATTGGAATTAATATTGATGTTATAAATAAAAGTAAATTAGTAAAAGTTAAGTCTCCCATTTTCATAAAAGGTTGCAAATAGAATAGAAATATTGCAATGATTAATAATGCGGAGGAAGCAAACATTAAAAAACTCGTTTCCTTTAAATAGGATATCTTGATTTTAAAAAATCTAATTAATCCATAAAAAAAAAAGTAAATTAAAGAAATTAAACCTATAAAAAAACTAAATGCTATTCCAAAAATATTAATTCCATTTACTTTTTTCATTGTTTTAATTCCGTCAGAAATCAATAAATTGCCCTTTTGATCCTTGTAGAAAGTGTGTGTAACATTCGTTCTATCTTTCATAGAAAATGTATTATTCCCTAAATAAAATAGAGTTTTATTTTTGCCCTGAAATGGCTTAATTACCAAATCATTTTCTGCAACCTCAACTTTTGTATTTGAGAAAACAAAGTCTATCAATTTAAAGGGTTTGACCATTGTGATTATAGGTATGTAGTAACCATTCCATTGCATCAACGAATTTTCTATTTTTTGTTTTTTTAAATAATTATTGCTTTTATTTATGTTTAGATAATTTGTTAATTCAGCATTAAACAAATCATAATTGGCAGTTTCACTATCCATATTATAGGCTATAAAAAATGCTTTTTTACTTTCTGGAAACATATATAACATAGCCGAAAACCCTAATGTATTTCCGTTTTTTGCCACACCAACAACACCATAACGATCGCGTTGATAAGCACCTAATGCATAACCGTAAGGAATGCCTTTTTTGAAGGCATCAGTCGATTTTTGAATACCTACCGTAGCTAAAAGTCTTTTATCAATAAAAGTTTTACCATTCAATTTTCCATCAGACATCATAAACCACATAAACTTTGCCATATCGGTAGCGGTTGTAGTAAATTGTCCAGCTGCTCTCAAATACATTGGTGATGATACTACAGGTTTTGCATTATCAAAATGCCCAAAAGCTAATTTTTCATCAGCAAATTTGCCTGTTTGTTTTACAAAATGAAAAGTACTTTCAGTCAAACCCAAGGGTTTTAATAAACTATTGTCGAGATAATTTTCATAACGTTGATTGGTGATTTTTTCAATTAACATTCCCAAAATTGAATAACCCAAATTTGAATACGAATAGATTGAGCCTGGTTTGTATTGGACTTGTAAAATTTCACTATCATCTTGATACACTTTTTGCAATGGCGTATCTGTCTTTGCAGTAGAACTAAAAATATGCCAAATTTTAGCATCGGTAAGTCCTGAAGTATTATCTAGCAAATGTCTAATTGTTACTTTATTTGTTTTTTCCCAGTGATTGTAAATTGGTAAATCTGGCAAATATTTTTTAACCGGATCATCTAACTTTAATAATCCTAAAGTTGCCATTCTTAAAATACCTGCAGCTAAAACTGTTTTTGAAACCGAACCTACATTCATTTTAGTATTTGCAGCAATAATTTCACGTGTTTCATTATTTTTATATCCATAAGAATCTAAGGCAATAATTCCATTTTGAGAAATAGTGCTCCAAACTGCACCTACTATTTTTTCTTGAATTAATAATTTTTTAATGGATTTTTTTACTTCGATTGTATTTTGAGTAAATGAAATATTTGTAATTAAAAATGTGAAAATCAGATATCTTATCAGCATTTGTTCTTAATTATATTGTTAAAATAGTTTTCAAGAATTTGATGATTTGACATTTATTCTCCGTGTGTATTAAAAAAAGTCCAAATATGCTCGTTTAAATTTATATCACTTGAAGTTTTGCCAATCGGTAAACCAATATTAAAATCGTCTGCGCCCGGCCAAGTATGACCTCCATTATTAATAGTAAGTATTTTGACTGTTTGTTGCTTATTGCTGGTTTCTAATACCTCCACAGATGTTTCATCCCGTTTATTTTTATTTAAAAATATTTTTTTTTCGGCTGCTTGATCTAAACTATTTTGTTCCTTCCAATAATTGTATGTATTAAGCGCAGAATAATATTCATTTTTTTTGCCATGATAATCTACAATCAAATCATTGGTTCCATGAACTATCATTACGCCAATTTTGTTTTTCCCTTTATTATATATCGCAACCGAATCTGGCATTGTAGCACCTATAGTGGCAACCGCTGCAAATTTATGAGATAGTTCTGTTGCAATTCTGTAACAAAAAAAACCACCTCTAGAAAGTCCTGTAGCAAAAATCTTTTTTGAATTTATTTTATAGTCTTTCGAAATTTTTGTTGTTAACGAATCTATAAAACCTATATCATCTGTCCCTTTTTTATAAGACATTCCAAATCCAACATTCCAGTCTTCTTTTATTCCTTTCGGATAAACTACAATAAAATTATGTTTATCTGCTGTTTTATTCATTTGAGTGTAAAGCATTTGCTCTGCCATTGACATGCCACCTCCATGAAAATTAAAAACCAAAGGATAATTTTTGGAATCGTTTGGATTGTATGATTTTGGCGTATAAATAATATATTTTCTTTTTTCTCCTTTGAAAACTAATGATTTTATTTGAGCATTAGAATTTAAAGTGAACATTAAAACAATAAGCACTCGAGTAAGTTGATTTGTAAAACTTAAATTGCTGTCTTTAATAAGCTTGTAAGGGTTTAATTTTTGCTTTTTTCGGGCAAAACCGAAAGTGCAAATCAGTGCGATACAAATTTTTGTTACTTCTTTCATGATTTTTATTTAATGTTTAGTTGTACTTACATTTTATTTTTTAATTTCTTCAGTGATAATATTTAAAGAATTTTTTGCTTCTCTCATGTACGGTAAAATTGGCCAAATGTGCGGCATTCCTTGTCCGCGATAAACTTTAAAATTAACATTTTCTGTAATCATTTTATCAACAAGTA
>JBGSQM010000163.1:0-3796 GCA_041738035.1 Cellulophaga sp. | reverse complement strand
GTAAAATGGTCTAAAAAACTGCTCTACCAAATCTAAACCTGCTAAATCTGGATTGTACCTGTTAAATGCAGGAAATGGTTCTTCTTCCATTAACATGTTATCTGCTCTAAAATCGCCCATTATTGCCAAAGGCGTTACAGAGCCTGTTTGGTAATGATAAGCAGCATTTAAAACACCTGTAAAGTCTGTTAAGGCATTTTTTTCTATATTTTTAGGTGGTAATTGATCTAAATCAATATTATCACATGCCGTAAACAACAGCACCGATAGTAATGCCAAACCTATAAATTTCTTATTTTTCATTTTTTCTTTATTAAAAATTAACATTTAGACCAAGAGTGAAACTTCTTACAATAGGACTTGCGCCTTCTTGATACCCGTAAGTAGTAGGGCCTGCATAACCATCATTGGTTGTCTCCACGCCTTCTGGGTTGAAAGAGGTGTAATTATCGCCAAATAAATACAATAAATTTGTTCCTGCAAGATAAACTCTTAAAGAACTGATCCCAGCTTTATTGGTTAAATCAGAAGGAATTGTGTACCCTATGGTTAGGTTTCTTAAAGCTATATAAGAAGCATCTTGAATACCTGCACCGTGAGCATTTCTAGTCTCCTCGTAAAACTTACCTGTGGCATCGGCAATACCATCATTGTTTGCATCGAAGCTGTTTCGTAATCTTCCTCCAAATTCTGATTTCCAGTAAATGGGATCAATATTATAAACCTCTGCCCCTTGTGAACCTTGAAACTGTAGCGATAAATCAAAATTCTTATAATTCAAGTTGCTTGAAAGTCCCCAATAAAAATCTGGAATTGCAGATCCAAGCTTTACATAATCGCCTTCATAAGTGATTTGGCCATCGCCGTCTTGGTCAACTACATACCATTCTGAACTACCAAAACCAATATTTCTAGATGGGTCTGCTATATGTATCGTTTCAACTTCACCAGTAACTGCAAAACCCCACATTTCGCCAAGCTCTCCTCCTACATAATTTCTAAATTCTGGACCTCTACCAGCTGGACCTCCATATACTTGTCGTGGTAGCTCATCTAAAGCTCCTAAACTTGTAATTTCTTGATTTACCGTGGAAATGTTGGCATTTACACTCCATGAAAAATCTGGCTTGTTAATGATGTTGGCATTTAAAGACAATTCTAAACCAGAACTGGTTATATTACCTCTATTAAGAAGCACAGATGGCGTACCAAGAACCTCGGATACACTTTGACTAATTAACATATCGGTAATATCCGAATTGTAATAATCAACCCCTAAGGTAAATCGGTTTCGAAGAATACCTAAATCAAGACCGTAATTGGTCTCTGTATTGGTCTGCCAAGTAAGATCTTGATTGGCAACGTTGGTTGGAATAAAAAATCCGGCCCCATAAGCAGTCTGACCAGAGTTCAAAATACTTAAAGCATCATAAGAGCCAAGGAACGAAGTTGTACCTAAAGATCCTGTACTAAATCTAAGCTTCAACTGGCTTAAGATTTCATTATTCAAAAGAAATGACTCGTTATTTACATTCCATCCCACCGACATTGCTGGGAAGTTTTGGAATTTATTGTTTGCGCCAAAACGAGAATCCCCATCTCTTCTTAAAGATGCCGAAAGCAAATATCGGTTGTCAAAAGCGTAATTTACCCTTCCAAAAACACTTCTTCTTGTATTGGTCTGGTCTATTTCAGTTGTAACTACATCTGCGGCATTAAACAGTTCATAGTTTAAAGGCAGTCCAAAAGGTACATTGGTTCCATTTGATCTAATTCCTTTGACGTAAGTGTTTTGAAATTCAAAACCGGCTACAGCAGAAATATCGTGTTTTTCAGCGATTACTTTAGCATAGTTTACGGTAGTTTCGCTTAAAACAGTAGATGTTTTAACATTTGATATATCCAAATCTGTTTGGTTGGAGCGTTGTTGTCCATCGGCTAAAATACCTTGGTAATAATACTCCTCAACATCTCTCATATCTGCACCTAATACAGTCTTGATGTTCAGTCCTGGCATTATATCATACTGTAAATAAGAGTTTAAATTAGCAAAATATGTTCTTGTATATCTTTCTGCATCGTTCAATTTTGAAGCTACTCCAGCATCCCCTGTTCCTCCAATACCATTTTGATTTCTACCATATTGCCAATCGTGCACAACATCGCCCGGTTGTAAAGCGTATATACTTCTTGGGTCTAATCCTATACCTCTGTAGTCTTGATCAAAAGTTCTATTGATATTAAATCCTCTGAACCCAGAGTCGAACAAAGCTTGTCTTTGCTGATCTAATTGTTGCACAAAATCAATTGAGGCTTGTGTGTGGTTAATTGGACTTATACTGTAAGCTCTTAAAAGATCTCTAAGGTCGTGTGGCAATTGATTTTGCTTGCCATAAAAGCCGTTAAACGTTAATCCAGCTTTAAATTTCTCGCCTAAGTTGGCATCAATATTCAAACGGGCATTATACCTGTCAAAACTTTGCTGCTGAGCTATACCTGTGGTACTTAAATAACCAAGAGAAGCAAAAACTCTGATGTCTTCGTTACCTCCGCTAATATTTACATCGTGATTAACCGTAGAACCATTTTGAAAAATATAATCTTCCATACTCACAACATCTGGAGCATTTGTGTAGGCATTTAACCTATATTCCAATAACCTTGGGTCAATTTCTGAAAGGTCATACGCATCTGTTTGCAAATCTCTCGCCCATTCCGATGCAGTTTTTAACATTTCAATATCCCCACGGTATTTTCTTGATGTACTTAGGTAAGTATTATAACTAACAGAAACTTTTCCTGATTTACCCTGCTTTGTAGTTACTAAAATAACTCCATTTGCTCCTCTAGAGCCATAAATTGCTGCTGAAGCAGCATCTTTTAGCACTTCTATACTTTGAATATCATTAGGGTTTACGGTAGCTAAACTTCCTGAAATAGGATATCCGTCAACAACAATTAGCGGCGTAGAATCACCTGATAATGAAGAGGCAGCCCTAATTTGGATTTTTGGATCCGCTCCTGGCTCACCACTTTGGTTTTGAATTAAAACTCCAGGTAATTTACCAGCCAAGGCATCATCCACACGAGCTGCTTGAATTGCTGCAACTTCGTCTCCCCCAACTCTAGAAACAGCACCCGAGATGTTTGATCGTTTTTGGGTACCATAACCCACAACTACAACCTCATCTAGCAAGGCAGCGTCGTCGCTTAATGTTATATTTAATTGACGCTGATTTGTAATGGTTATTTTTTGACCTACATAACCTATGTAAGAAATATTTATAACATCTCCTGCTTTTACTTCAATTTCAAAAATACCATCAAAATCTGTTGCGGTTCCTTTAGTGGAATTGGCAACTACAATATTTACACCCGGAATAGGCATATTACTAGCATCGTTAACGACGCCCTTCAACTGGTAGCTGTCTTGTGCGTACATTGAGATACCAAACAATGTAATGGCAATTAATAATAATTTTGTTTTTATTTTCATTTGTGTTTTTTGTTACGTTAGTACTATTAAGCTAATTAAATGTACAATAGTGTACCATTTTTATACTTTAGCAATTAGCAAGACTCGAAAACAAATTGAAATTTTGTAATTTTGTAAAAAGCATGCGACTGCAAAGTATGTTGTGTTTTTAATGATTACTTCCGTTCGACAAGAAGTGGTTTCAAGGAAAGGATGGGTTTTATACCTGTCCTTTTTTTTGTTAATGAGTTACTGTCATATTTAAGTTTTAAGTTAATAATTAAGTTTTTGTTGAGTTATTTTTTGGTTATCCAAATTGGT
>JBGSQM010000168.1:0-34002 GCA_041738035.1 Cellulophaga sp. | reverse complement strand
ACCAATGCGGCAACTGCAGTAATTAATATTACCACCAAAAAAGCTAGTAAAAAGTCTATTTCAGGTAATTTTCAATCTACAGTAGGTACACAACAAACAGCTAAAAATCAAAATTATAATGCTGCTGAATTCTCTAATTTGGCGAGTATTAATGGTACTTTAAAAGATTTTAGCTATAGTTTAGGTATTACAAATCGGTTTTCAAACGGACTATCAGATCTTGTCAATACTCAAGAAAAAGATGCCTATTCGAATTATAGTGTAGATTTAAAACTAGGGTATCAATTTTCTAAAAACTTTGACATCCAAGTGTACGCAAATCAAACCAAATTAGAAACCGCTTATGATGATTCTTTTAATAGTTTAGACGCGCCTTTTTTTTACAATAGCCAGCAAGAACGTCTCGGAATAGCTTCAAAATACAGCTATTCTGATAAAGGATCACTAAACTTAAATGCTGCGTATTCCGAATATAGTTCTGAAAATATTAGCGCTTTTCCAAATAATTTTGATGCCAATAATTATACGGTAGACTTATTTAATAAATACACCTTTAAGAATCAATTTTATAGCATTTTTGGGGTAAACTATATTAATGACGCATCTAAATTTTCAGAGGATAAGAATATTACTATTTTTGATCTGTATGCAAATTTTGTCTATGTATCTTCCTTTGGGTTGAATTTAAATGCAGGAGCACGGCTCAATACTAATTCAGAATACGGAAATCAATTGGTATATAATTTAAATCCTTCGTTTACATATAAATTAAATGATGGATACTTTAAGGTATTAAGTTCTTATGCTACCTCGTATATAACCCCTTCACTCACCCAATTATACGGGTTCTTTGGTGCGAATCCTGATTTACAAGCTGAGGAAAATAGAACTATTGAAGGAGGCTTAGAGTATGCAAATTCAGCGCTAAGAGCAAGTGTTTTATATTTTAACAGAGCTGAAAATAATCCTATAATTTTTGACGGAGCTAATGGCTACCAAAATAGTGAAGGCTTTATTGATGCACAAGGTTTAGAGTTAGAGTTAGATGTTAATTTAAGCGAAGCTATTCAATGGACGGCTAATTACACGTTTATAGAACGCAAAGGTGATAACGCCATACGTATTCCTAAACATAAAGTAAATACCTCTTTTGATTTTGTTTTACAAAAAAATACATTTGCATCTTTAAACTATGCTTTTGTTGGAAATCGTTTAGATAGTGATTTTTCTACGTTTCCATCAAATCAACTTAATTTAGATGCGTTTTCATTAGTCAATTTTTATTTTAGTCATATTTTATTAGACCAAAAACTAAAAGTATTTTTAAATGTAGATAATCTTTTGAATGAAGAGTTTGTGGAAACTATAGGTTTTACAACCCGCGGCAGAAATGTGAGAATAGGTTTTAATTTCACTTTGTAACAGCTTCTTTAAAGGTATATAAAAAAGAGTCAGCGTTACAACTGACTCTTTTAGTTTTTTTTGCTAAAATTCTAGAAATTAATATTTATTTCCTTGTCTAAAAACATATTATCCTTTAAAGGCGTAAACATCTTAGAGCTGGTAAAAACATCAGTAGGTACTTCAACGGTAAAATCTCTTTTGCTCGAAACTCCTGTAATTACTTGTATTGCTCTTGCGAATAGCGGTTCATTTACGTTTCCTAAAATTCCGTAATTGGTGGCATCTTCCGACAATATTATTTCAGGGGTAAAGCCCGCTGTATAATCAGAGAAACCAGCTGAATTTTCATTTCTGCCTACAAGCGGTTGAATAGCCCAGTTATTATTAGGATTAATATTGCCTTCTCTTGCTTCTGAATAAATAAATGGTGCTCCAGATCGTGAAGGATCATCTACCATGGTTATTGAAAATTCATTTTTACCTCTTGTTGTTGTTCCTATCAGGACAACATCTAAATAAGGCCGCAAACCATTAATAACTAGTTCGCTAGCCGAGGCACTACTTCCGCTAACCAAAACATAGACCTTAGTTAAATTTAAAGTATTTATTGCAGTACCATCTTGTAGGGTACTTGCGAAATAATCTTCAATATCTTCAGGAGAAAATTGGCTCTGTAATTTATTATTCCATCGCTGTCTTAAAAATAATTCAGTAGTTTTTGTTCCGTAAATCATGCTGGATAACAAACGAGCAGAATTTACAGAACCTCCAGGGTTATATCTAAAGTCTAAAACCAAATCAGTTACCCTTTCAGTTTTAAATTGTCCAAAAGCTTCATTTAATTGACTATCATATTCATTTGTAAACCCATTATACATTAAATAACCAATTTTTTTACCACTAACTTCAACTACTTTAGCAAGATGCACAGGGTTTTCACTTAGCCCCTCGCGTTTGGTTAGAGATACATCTTTTCCATTTCTGGATATGGTGTTAGAGGTGACATTAGCCATATTGAGCGTGTAGCTATCATTAGTTCCAAATAGCAATTGTTCATAATTTTCTATGGTTAGAGTTTGTCCGTTTACTCCATTAAAAACTTCACCTCTTATAATGTTTTTTGTTGAAGCATCAGAATTGGGTACAATATATCGAACAATACCAAAAAGCCCTCTAGAAGCGGAATTGACAAGTCCAAATTCCATTCCGTTGCTTTTTGATATACCTGCAAAATTATTAACTAACTCTTTATAATCTTCGGAAAAAAAGCTGAAGCGATCGTCTCTAAAGCGTAATTGGGTATTAAAAAAATCTCCTGGTTCTTCTACAGAAGCTAAAAAGGTTCTGTATTCCTCGTTTGTTCTAAATTTTGTATCCGCTAAATTAGGAACATCCTGTTGCCAGAAATACCAGAAATTCATAGCTTTCCACATAAAATCTTGAACTACAATATCTGCTACAGGTTCTACCTCGGGTACAAAATCATCATCTTTGTCGCTGCAAGAGGCAACAAATAAGATTAATCCTAAAAATAATAAGAGTGTCTTTTTCATAATTTCTTTTTTTTGTTAACACACAAAACATGCCAAAGTAATCTATTACCAAACTTTTGTATGTACGCTAAAACATTTATTTTAGTTTTAACTGTACTAAAATAAGCACAATAGTATTAAAAAAAAATTATTTGTAACAAAATTCGTTATATATCGTCTTGAAAGTATAAACCGCTATATTTGGTTTTGCATCAACCAGAAGCCTAATGAAACAAATAGAATTTTTAAACCTTGTAATGCCTTTCAAAGATAAGTTGTTTCGATTGGCAAAGCGTTTATTAGTTTCTACGGAAGAAGCAGAAGATGCCACACAAGAAATTTTATTAAAGCTATGGTCAAAAAATAATAAGATAGAAAATTATAAAAATGTAGAAGCTTTTGCCATGACCATGACCAAAAATTTTTGTTTAGACCGATTAAAATCGAAGCAGGCTGGGAATTTAAAATTGGTACACAGCAATTATGCCGATGAAAATAGTTCATTGCAAAACCATCTTGAGGCTAAAGATAGTATCGGTTGGGTAGCGAGAATAATGGAAGATTTACCACAACAACAAAAAATGGTATTACAATTGCGAGATGTCGAGGAGTATGATTATGATGAGATTGCAGTTATGCTTGATATGCAGCCCACCGCAATACGCGTAGCTTTATCAAGGGCAAGAAAAACAGTAAGAGACAAATTATTAGAAAAACACAGTTATGGAATTAACTAAAATAGAACAATTACTAGAAAAATATTTTGAGGCTACCACCACTGTTGCCGAGGAAAAAACGCTTAAAGCTTATTTTTCTTCAAATGATGTTGCAGGGCATTTAAAAGCCTATGAACCAATTTTTGTACAATTGACCAAGGCTAAAAATGAAACATTTACAAAGAGAGTACCTTTAAAATCAAAAAATAATCTTTATAAATGGATGAGCGTTGCCGCTGCGATTACCTTACTTTTCGGAGTCTATTTTTTACAACCAACAAATGAAACGCTAGAAACTGAATATACGCAAGAAGAAATAGCCTCTGCAAAAGAAGCTTTAAAATTATTAGCCTTTAATTTTGATAAAGGCTCACAGCAAATTACCCATTTGCAAGAATTCGAAAAAAACACAAATAAATTTTTAAAATAAATTAACCATTATAATATACAAAAATATGAAAAAGTCCCTTTTATTAATAGCATTAGTAGTGCTGCCTGCTTTTGGTTTTAGCCAAGATATATTTGACAAATATGCAGAAAATAATGATGTTACTTATGTCGCCATGCAGCCCAAAATGTTTCAAATGCTGGCTAAAATGAGCATTAGTGGCGATGATCCAGAGTCCAAAGATTTTTTCTCTTTAGTAAATTCTATCACTAGTTTTAAGGTAATTACCACCGAAAGTGCGGCAATTTCAAAAGATTTAGACAGTTGGGTAGCCAAAAAGTTAAGTGCTGCAACCTATCAAGAATTGATGAGAGTTCGTGATGGAGACTCTAATGTAAAATTTTATGTAAAGGAAGGTAAAGATGCCGACCATGTAAAAGAACTCCTCATGTTAGTTACGGGTTTAAAAGACCGCAAAGAATTGCAAGACATTGATATAAACGGTCAAAAAATAGAAACCGTTTTGTTATCCTTAACAGGCGATATAGACTTAAAGAAAATAGCCACCTTAACAGAAAAAATGAATTTACCCGGCGGCGATCAATTGGGTAAAGCTTCAAAAAATAAGTAATTCATCATCATCAATCAAAAATTAGTAATAATCAAAAAACAATCAGTCATGCAAAAAATTAGTTTATTTTTAATTGTAACCATTTTACCTCTTTTGAGTTTTTCACAATCCCTATTTGATCAGTTTGAAAACATGGATAAAGTGTCTTCAGTGGTGGTAAATAAAAACATGATCAACTTGCTTACATCATTCGGGATGGATGAAAGCGATCAAGAAACAAAAGATTTTTTAGAGCTTGCAAAAGGCTTAAGTAGCCTAAAAGTTTTTATCACAGAAGATCAGGCGGTTTCTGAAAAAATATCCTCGGCGGTATCTAAATATTTGAAATCTTCAAAATTGGAAGAATTACTGCGCGTAAAGGATCAAGACGTAAATGTAAAATTTTATGTTAGAGAAGATGGAAAAAATAGCCATGTAAAGGAACTTTTAATGTTTGTTTCAGGTATTGAAAACGTGAAAGAAGCAAAAATTCACAATAAACAAATAGAAACGGTTTTATTGTCTTTAACAGGGGATATTGATTTAGATAAAATTAGTGCTTTAACCAGTAAAATGAACCTTCCAAAGGAACTTAATAATGTAGGCAAGAGTAAATAAAAACCTAAAGTAATTTTAAAAACCTATAAAATGAACAAAATATTATATTCTTTAATGATTGTATTTAGTTTGGTTTTGATGGGATGCTCATCAAACCAAACCCTGGAGGAGTACTATGTAGATAATTCCGAAAATCCCAATTTTTTATCATTGGATTTACCTGTAAGTTTGTTAAATTTAGACAAGGCGGCATTAACTCCAGAGCAAAAAACGGCAGTAGCTTCTTTAAATAAATTAAATGTGATTGCTTTTAAGAAAAATGCAGAAAATGGCGGCGCTTATACCCTTGAAAAAGCAAATGTTAAGCAAGTTTTAAGAAATAGTGCTTATGAAGAGCTAATGAAAGTTAATACTAGTTTTGGAAAAGCAACGATAAGTTTCTCTGGAAAAACAGAAGCTATTGATGAGTTAATTGTTTATGTGGATAATAATGAAAAAGGTTTTATGTTAGTGCGAGTACTTGGCGATAACATGAACCCTGCTCACTTTATGCAATTGATGGAAGCCATGAAAGGTTCAGATTTTAGTGGAGAACAATTTAAACAACTAGGTTCTTTTTTTTGAGAAAAATAGTAGATTTAATTTAATTTATCCTGTTTAGATTTATATCTAAACAGGATTTTTACAAACACGTATTGCTTTACTATGCTGCTAAATCCCAGTATAATTGCTAGGTGTAATTTGTTTAAGTTCTAATTTTATGGTATCAGAAATGGCTAAGGTATCTATAAAATTTGCAATTGACTGTTGGTTAATTTTTTCGTTGGTTCTGGTAAGACCTTTTAAAGCTTCATAAGGGTTTGGATAGCCTTCTCTTCTTAAAATAGTCTGAATAGCTTCGGCAACTACCGCCCAATTATTTTCTAAATCTTGTTCAAATTTTTCTTTATTCAATAACAATTTGCTTAAACCTTTTATGGTAGACTGATAGGCAATCATTGTATGCGCAAACGGAACCCCAATATTACGCAATACCGTACTGTCTGTTAAATCTCTTTGTAACCTTGATACTGGTAATTTCGCTGATAAATGTTCAAAAAGGGCATTGGCAATACCTAAATTTCCTTCTGAGTTTTCAAAATCTATCGGGTTTACTTTATGTGGCATTGCGGAAGAACCTACCTCACCAGCTTTTATTTTTTGCTTAAAATAATCCATAGAAACGTAAGTCCAAAAATCACGATCTAGGTCCAAAATAATGGTATTAATTCTTTTTAAATTATCAAATAAAGCGGCCATGTGGTCATAATGCTCAATTTGCGTGGTGGGGAAAGAATGGTGCAAGCCTAATCTTTCTTGCACAAATTGTTGACCAAATACCTGCCAATTAATTGTTGGATATGCTACTTTATGCGCATTGTAATTTCCGGTGGCACCGCCAAATTTTGCAGCACTAGGAATATCATTTAACAAATTGAATTGCTCTTTTAAACGTACCACATAAACATTAATTTCTTTGCCCAAGCGGGTAGGGGAAGCTGGTTGCCCGTGCGTTCTTGCCAGCATTGGAATATTTTGCCATTCTGCAACTAAGGCTTCTAAGCTTTTCAAAAGTTCAAGATATTGAGGTACATACACCTCCTTCATTGCTTCTTTTAAAGATAGGGGAATAGCAGTATTGTTAATATCTTGAGAGGTCAATCCAAAATGAATAAACTCTTTATATTGTTGAAAGTTAAGTACATCAAACTTATTTTTTATAAAATATTCAACCGCTTTAACGTCGTGGTTGGTTGTTTTTTCAATCTCTTTAATGGCTCTGGCATCATCCGTAGAAAAATCTAAATAAATTTCTCTAAGAGAATCAAATTTTGAGGTATCAAAACCAGAAAGTTGAGGCAATGGAATTTCGCATAATGCAATAAAATATTCAATTTCTACATGAACGCGATATTTTATCAAGGCCTCTTCCGAAAAATAATCGGCTAATTTTTCAACTTTATTTCTATAGCGACCGTCAATCGGAGATATCGCATTTAATTTATTTAAAGCCATTGGAATAGATTGGTTAAATGAAGCGGCAAAGATAGCGATTCCTTAAACAGCCAGAAAATACAAAGCTTCTAAATATGGATTTATAAATTCAGATTTAAAGTAAGTAGTATGTGGGATAAAAGGTTTAAAGTCAAAAGTCCAATATCGAAAGTTGATTAGAGTCGAAAATTCAGCTAAATGGGTTAGAAGCTTAGCTCCTAAAGCCTAAGGCCAATAGCAACAGATTACTTTATTTTAGCAAGCGTCAATCTGGCTCTCGCCTTATATGCGGCACTACCATGAGTATAATTTTGTGCTAAAATGAGTTTTAACTCGGGTAAAATCCAATTAAATTTTTTTCCTAGTAAAAGCAATGAGGTCATAGCGTAGGCTTGCGCCGCAACTTTATGATTTCCGATTAACCAATCGAAACTGGCAGCTGTTATTTTTTCTAGGTGGACATCCGTAAGATTATTTATAGTTTCATCGTTTTTTGATTGAAAATAAGAGATAGTCAAATATTCACATATTTTGGCTAAAGGTCTAACGGAGGAGTCCAGACAAACGGTGTTTATTTTTGAAGTAAATTCGTCTAAAAATGGAAATATAAATGCTA
Source organism: Cellulophaga sp. (assembly GCA_041738035.1). GTDB lineage: Bacteria > Bacteroidota > Bacteroidia > Flavobacteriales > Flavobacteriaceae > Cellulophaga. Next base: position 26,144 of record JBGSQM010000168.1, on the reverse strand, counting down.
AGTTTTGTTTCGCGGTAAATTCTTGTACCCAGCAAGCTTTTGAAGATATCGGGTCATCTACTTTAAAGGCGATTTTAAGTAATGGATTTATTAAATTTGTATTTCTAGAGATTAAATTAGACATTTCCATTCGTTTTTCTCTGGAGTGGTTTACATAATTTAATGAGGTAATAAGAGCTTCAACCGTCATTTTAGTATTTCTTTTTCTTAGAAAAGTCGTTAATTAAAATTGAAACTAAATCAGGAACGCCGTTGACCGCAGTTTTGGCGATGATAGTTAAGTTATTAAAGTCGTTTTTTTGAACACTTGGCTTTGGGTCAATAAAATATATGGGTGTATTGTGCATGACAAAATCAACTAAACTCGCCGCAGGATATACTTGCATTGATGTTCCGATAATCATCAAAACATCTGCCTCTTGGGTAATTTCAATTGCTTTTTCGAAAAGCGGCACTTGTTCGCCAAACCAAACAATATCAGGTCTTAATTGATATCCATTTTTACAAAAATCACCTATTTTTACATCTTTTTTCCATGATAGCACTTCATCATTTTTAGGATTTGTATATCCAGAACTCTTAACTTTTAAAAGCTCTCCGTGTAAGTGGATGATGTTTGAACTCCCCCCTCTTTCATGTAAATCATCTATATTTTGTGTGATAATTGTTGTATTAAAATGCGCTTCTAGGATAGCAAGTGCATAATGTGCCTTATTAGGCTTAACGCTTAAAAGTTGTTTACGGCGTTCATTATAAAAATTCAAAACCAAAGCAGGGTTATCTTTAAATCCTTGTGGTGAGGCTACTTGCATTAGGTCGTGACCTTCCCATAAACCATCGGCATCTCTAAAGGTTTTTATCCCACTTTCGGCACTTATTCCCGCGCCTGTTAAAACAATAATTTTTTTCATAGTTTTTAAATAAAGATAAAAATACACAATTTGGATTTTTTATTATCTTCGAATGATGATTGATTTAAAACTTTTAGACTATTTGGAAGGTTTTATTACCCCCGAACGTAAAGAGCGCTTTTTGCAAGTCCTGGAGGACCGCACCAATATTATAACCGTAGCGATTGAAGATGTTTTTCAAACGCATAATACCAGTGCAGTAGTTCGTAGTTGTGATATTTTTGGTGTTCAAGAAGCGCACCTTATTGAACGAAGGTTTGGTAAAAGATTAGATGAAGATATTGCTATGGGGTCGCAAAATTGGGTAGATGTGCACAGGTATCAAAATACTATGGATTGTATTGCTTCCTTAAAAAGTAGAGGCTATAAAATAATAGCCACAACACCGCATGGCAATACTTGTTTGTTAGATGATTTTGTGGTTGAAGGCAAAACGGCACTTTTTTTTGGTACTGAAAGAAATGGATTAAGCGATGAGATTTTAGGTAATGCAGTTGGATTTTTAAAAATACCTATGGTTGGTTTTACCGAGAGCCTCAATATTTCGGTTTCTGCAGCTATTATTTTACAAGTTTTAACGACCAAAATTAAAAAGCAAGCTATTCCTTGGCAACTCACTAAATCTGAAAAACAAGAAAAACTATTAGATTGGACAAAAAAATCTGTGCGAAGTATTGACGATGTTTTAGCCAGATATGCGCAACTAAATCAAATATAAAAAATGGAAGCTTCGGCTCTTGCAAAAAACCGTAAGGGTAAAACGGTTGTACCGATCCCTTTTGATACATACATTTTTAGATTTTCAAGATTGTACCAGCCTCTTAAATAGCGACCGCTTCCGCTAGGTTTATAAATTTCTAGTCCAAAAAAGGTTATTTGCCCACCATGCGTATGTCCTGAAAGTATCATTTTTATTGGAATTTTTAAACTTTTATTTAGATCCCTTATGGTTTCAGAATATACTGGACAATGATTCAAGACAATAGTTTCTAGAGTTTTATCTTTTATAGTTGTAGTAGCATTAGTAAAATCTGGACTTCCGTGCAAAAAATCATCAATTCCTACAACATTGATGCTTCTATTTTGTTTCGTAAACAGAAAATTTTCATTGACCAAAACATGGCCATTGTATGGCACAAAAGTTTTTTTGAGATCTTCTAGGGCTACTTTTGCATCATATTCTTTGTTCCCTAAAATCACAATTTTTAAGATATTAGGATCTATTAAATCTAATAAGGCTTCAAGAATGGGGAGCGTATTTCTTCTTGAAATAGTATCTCCTGTAAAGGCAACAAAATCAGGTATTTCACTATTAATCCTGGCGGCAATAGTTTTATGAAAATACTTGATTTCTCTTAAGTGCAAGTCAGATAATTGAATGATTTTGATTTTATTCTGCTGCTCGTCTGTTAAGTCGTGTTCATTCCAATCAATGATATATTTTTCAAGCCAAAAACTGTCAACATATATCAACCCTGCTAACCCTAGTCCACTTAAAAAAAGTCTTTTGATAAAAACTCTCCTGTTTATTGCCATTAAAAAATTCTTGTCAATTATAGGGCAAAGAAATGGCTTTTAAAATAAAACAGAAAGCTTTTAATAAATGTTTAGGATTGTATTTCGATCAAGGCAATATCAAAATCATTATCTAAAATAACTTTGCCATTGATTACTTCTAAAGGAGTTTTAGAATAGGTATCAAATAATTTAGTGCCATCGCCAAAAAAACCTTTTACGGATAACGATTTTTTTCCTTTAGGCAGATTTAAACCAATAACCACTTTGTCTTTAAATTCGCCATTCACATACGTTCTTTCAAATACATAAGGTGATTTTGTAAGCATTTGGTGTTTACCAGCGCCTACGGCAGGATGATTGGCTCTGAATTGACCTAATTTTTGCCAATGCGTTAGTATTTTTTTAGTTTCCGGCAGGCTATCAATATCTTTCCAATTCATAAATGAGCGCAATGTAGCATCACCTTCTGCACCTTCTATGATTAGACTTCTTGAACTTTCATCACCATAATAAATTTGTGAAGCTCCTGGGGTCAATAAAAGTACATTGGCTGCGTAATATGGTTTTGTGCGGTCTTTATCAAAAGGCTGCCCATCATCATGTGAAGTCAAATAATTTAAAATGCTTTTACCTTGAAATTTAGAATGAAGCAGGTCATTGTATTTTTTAAAAATAGTTTCATAATCACTTTTCGCATCATATTTAAGCTCAAAATTGATGAGACTTTTAAATCCATAATCAAAATAATCTACTTTTTTATCGCCAAAATCGTATTCACGACCACCAGAAATACCATAATTATATACCTCGCCTACCATGTAGAACGAATTGTTATCTAAAACATCATCAGGATTTTTTCTTTTCCAAGTATCAAAAGCAATAGAAGCTTGTTTGTATAGTTCTCCCCATACCGCTTCATCCGCATGTTTTACGGTGTCAACTCTAAATCCATCAATACCAAAATCGTTTACATAATCTGTTAACCACTTTATGATGTACGCTTTAGAAGTACGCGAGCAACCCGAACGTTTAAAAAACAGTTCAAGCTCATCTAATTCTGTGCTCAGTCTGCCTTCTTCTTTCCATTTTGCTAATAAAGCATCAGGCAGTACAATTTCAGCATCGCTCTCTGTTTTTATATCAGGTAAATTAGCCACCAAAGTACAGGCGGTTGTTGTTTCATAGTCAGCATAGGTACAAGGTGGACCAGTTCGTACCCAATCATTGGGCCAAACAGGATCCATGGGAGTTACAGGGCCGGTATGGTTTAGAACAACGTCCATTAAAATACGAATACCATTTTTATGCGCGATTTCCACCATCTCTTCTAGATCCTTTCTAGTACCAAAATTAGGGTCTAGCGCTGTCCAATCTTTTGTCCAATACCCGTGATAGCCGTAAGTATTTCCTGTGCCTTCATTAGTGGCGTCATGTATTTGCTCTAATACAGGCGTAAACCAAATGGCATTAACGCCTAAATTGGTAAAATAACCTTCCTCTATTTTTGCGGTAATTCCTTTCATATCGCCCCCCATAAAACCCCTTAATGTTGCGGTTTCTTTGGTTCTGTTGAAATTAATATCGTTCAAAGTATCTCCATTATTAAAACGATCGGTCAGTAAAAAGTAAACATTGGCACCTTCCCAAGCAAAAGGTTTTTTTAGTTTTGGCTTTTCTAAAGCAACAACCTCGGTTTTGATTTCTTTTTTAGGTTCTTTACAGGCAAAAACGAACAGTGATAAAAGTAGAAATAGGAAAACATTTTTCATTTTAAAATATTTTGTTAAAGCTATAAAATGATATTGTAATTATAAAATTTATTACTGAAACTATTTTTTGAATTCCAAAAAAGGGGAGTAGTACATTAAACTTAATAATGATGAATTGATATCAAATCTCATATTCAAAGCAATCTAAGAATGCTAGATAACTACCGAAAATTTTTAAAAAAAATAAAAAGTGTTGCTTATTTTGTTCTATTCAGTACTTTAAAATCTTCATAACAGCCGCTTATAGCATCTAAAATCTGAAGATCATTAGCCGTTCTTATGAAAGATTTTGAATAATTACAGTTATTTAAAATATCTTCAATATCAACTTTTTCAATTTGAAGTAGTTCTGTCAGCGTTTCTCTATCGAACTTTGAGGCAAGAAGATCTTTGATGGCATCGTCATCCTTAATTTTCCTCAATTTTTTCATTTGATTGGGTTTTTTTCCGAAAATATTCCGCAGTAAATCTGCGGGGTTTAAGATAGCGCCAAGCACTTTAGTAACAGCACTCGGATTTTTTTTACCCGCTTCATAGCCTGTATTTAAACCTGAAATGCTGTATTGATACGCATCATTAACAGGAAGATTTTTGATATCTATTTCAAGATATCCAGTTAAATTATAGGAAGTTACAATCACTTCTTCGAGTGCGTAAGCAAGTTCTGTAAGGGTTATTTTAGTATCCTTGAACCTAAACATATCATTAGTAACCCTAATTTTTTGAGATTTAAATCCCAGATAACTAAAGTACAGCGTATCGTTAACCGTGGCTGTAATGTTGAATTCTCCTTTTTCATTGGTGATGGTACCAATAACTTTATTTAAGTTTACCACGTGTACGCTTTCCATTAGAGAACCATCTTGGGCATTTATGACCAATGCTGTCATATTTTCTCCTTTATCTTCTTCCTCTAATGCTTGAGAAAAAACAACTAAAGAAAATAATAGAAAAAAACCCGCTACTATGTTTGATTTCATTTAAATAAAAGTTTTTTCAATTCAGTTGGTATTCACCTTTTAACTATTTATTAGCCATAAAGTGCTTTAAAATGCTAAATGGAGTCTAAAGTACTAAACAAAACTAAAAAAATACGCCGAAGCGTATTTTTTAATATGAGATTAACTAAAAAAATTTAAAAAAATCCACTTCTACGTTTACTTTTTCCACCAGAAGTTTCTTTTTGCCCTCCTCTAGAGCTAGGTTTTGAATCTGATCCGCTACTGCCTGATCTTCTTTTTGAACCACCACCATCTCTAAAACCATCTTTTGAAGATGAAGATCTTTCTCTTTTTTTGCCAGAAAATCCGCCACCATCGCTGCTTCTCTCTCTTGATCCACCACCATCACGGTTTCTATCTCTGCTGCTGCCGCCGCGGTTCCTATCTCTTCCACCACCACTTCGGCTGCTTCCGCCACCGCTTCCAGGATTGCTAGAAATTTCAACGTTTACAAACCTACCTTCAACTTTAAAATCTTTAAAAGTCTCTAAAATTTTTGGGGTAATTGAAGCATCCGTATTAAAGAATGAAAAACTTTCCTTAACATCAACTTTATAAATATCATCTTGACCAACTTCTAGGGTGTCTCTTAAAAAATCTTTTAAAGACATCCAATCATAATCATCTTTTTCACCAACATTTATAAAGTAACGTACAGAACCACTAGTAGGTATTTCTCCAGAATTATCTTTGTCAAAATTTCTTTCTCCTCTTTCGCTTCTTTCTCCTCTTTCACTTCTATCAGAACCTCCAGCGTTTAAATCTTTGGTTTTGTTGTAGTAATTAAAGAAACGCGTAAATTCTACCGAAATCACTTTTTTTATCAATTCTTCACGATCAATTCCCTCAAACACACTGTTGATCGCTGGTAAATAAGCTTCAACCTCAGGGTTTATTTCAGTATCTTTTATTTTATTGGCTAAATGATATAACTGAATTTCACAAATTTCCATTCCAGAAGGAATATTTTTCGTGATAAATTTTTGTCCAATTTTGCTTTCAATCGCTTTAATTTTTCTAAGTTCACTTCTTGTAATAATTACCATAGAAGTGCCTGATTTTCCAGCCCTACCGGTTCTACCACTGCGGTGGGTATAGGTTTCAATTTCATCGGGTAATTGATAGTTAATTACGTGCGTAATATCATCCACATCAATACCACGAGCAGCAACATCAGTAGCTACTAACATCTGTATTTGCTTTTTACGAAAAGCGTTCATCACCAAATCTCTTTGGTTTTGGCTTAAATCGCCGTGCAAAGCTCCTGCATTGTAGCCGTCCTCGATTAAACTTTCAGCAACTTTTTGAGTGTCTCTTTTAGTTCTACAAAAAATTACTGAGAAAATATCAGGATTTGTATCTGCTAACCTTTTTAAAGCCGGGTAACGATCACGACCGCCAACCACGTAATATTCGTGTTGAACAGTTGTTGCACCAGAATTTTTAGTACCTACCGTTATTTCTTGGGGACTACGCATAAACTTTTTAGCGATGGTAGCGACCTCTTTTGGCATGGTTGCAGAAAACAACCAAGTATTTTTTTCTTTAGGAGTATCCGATAAAATTTCTTTGATATCTTCATAGAAACCCATGTTCAACATTTCATCAGCTTCATCTAAAATACAGATATCAATTTTTGAAATATCAACTAAACCACGGCTCATCATATCTTTCATACGGCCAGGTGTAGCTACTACTACTTGAGCACCTCTTTTTATTTGGCGTGCTTGCTCAGTAATGCTGGCGCCACCATAAACGGCAACTACATTTATACCTCTTTCGTATTTTGAGTAGGCTTGCATTTCATTAGTGATTTGCATACAAAGCTCACGTGTAGGCGATAAAATTAAACCTTGAGTGGTTTTCTTGTCTGCGTCTATTTTTTGGATTAACGGAAAACCAAATGCTGCGGTTTTTCCTGTTCCAGTTTGTGCAAGTGCTACCAAATCGGTATCACTTTCTAATAAAATCGGGATTGCTTTTTCTTGTACTTCGGAAGGAGTTTCAAAACCCAAATCCACAATAGCGTCTAATAGGGACTTTTTAAGCCCTAGCGCTTCAAATTTTGTCATAATATGTTATACTTAATCGCAAATATGTATGTTGCATAGAGCGATTATGTTTATAACCTATTAATACTCAGCGCAACACATGCTATACTAGCGGCGTTATTTAAAGCGGCAAAGGTACTGCTTATTTCTGGATTTCAATTAGGTTTTCTTATTTTTCTTTATTTCTAGGCTTTTCAGGAAATTTATCAGTTGCTGCATAGCCTTTCCTCGATGGCTAATCGTGTTTTTTACATCTATAGATAGCTCAGCGAAAGTATCTTCAAATCCGTCTGGCTTAAAAATAGGATCATAACCAAACCCTTTGTTGCCTCTTCTTTTAGAAATAATTTCGCCTTCGGCTTTTCCTTCAAATAAAAACTGCTCATTCTTTAAATTGAGCGCGATTACCGTTTTAAAGTGTGCTTTTTTGTTATTTTGATTTAAAAGTGCATTTAATAATTTGTTGATATTGGCATCTGTGTTTTTTTGTTCTCCCGCATAACGCGCAGATAAAACCCCAGGAGCACCATGTAAAGCATCCACCAGCAATCCTGTATCATCTGCGAAGCAGTCGTAACCATAATGTTCGGTAACAAAATTAGCTTTAAGTATGGCGTTACCTTCTAAAGTGTCTTGTATTTCAGGTATTTCGCTGTAGCAACCAATATCATTTAAAGATAAAATGCTTATATCTTTGGGTAAAAGCGATTGTACTTCGGCTACTTTATTTTGATTATGTGTCGCAAAAACAAGTTTCATACTTTTAATTTAACTTTTAAAGTGTATTTTTAAATCAAAAATAAGAATTTAATTTTAGCCGATGTACCTAAAACTCCCACCAGCCTTAGTTGCGCTTATTGCAGCCACAGCCATGTATATCTTAGTACTTTTTTTACCTTTCGGAGATTTTGATTTTACAGGGAGGCTATATTTGATTTGGTTTTTATTAGGTTTAGGCTTGTTAATTGGACTTATTTCAATATTTCAATTTTTTAAATCAAAGACGAGTATTGATCCAAGAGATCCAAAAAAGGCCTCCGAATTGGTGGTTAACGGATTATATAAAATAACTAGAAATCCTATGTATTTGGCTTTATTACTATTGCTTTTGGCATGGGGGTTATATGTACCTAATGCTTTTAATTTTTTGATAATAATATTTTTTGTTGCGTATATGAACAAATTTCAAATTATCCCTGAAGAGAAGGCTTTGACCGAAAAGTTTGGCGCAGCGTATCTTACTTATTTAACAAAAGTACGGAGGTGGTTTTAATTAGTTTAATTTTCCTTGGCTCTGCCGCGGTTGTAGCGTTCGGATAATATCTGTATGCAAGAATCAGTAGGCAAGAACAAAGACAAAAAGAATCTAATTTTGCATGACGCTAGATCTTAAATGTTTTAGTGGAACGGTATTGATATGTTTAGTTCGATGGTTCTGTTTTTAGGTAATTCATTTTTTTAATGCATCCTTACCAGAAATAAGATATTTAGATTATTTATTAATATATTAACTAATTGGCTTATATTTAGATTTATTAGCATTTTAATTAATATTTTACTATATTAGCGTTTTAGCTTATAAATATGGTCGCAATTATTACAGGAGACATTATCAACTCAGAAAATCATCAGGCTGCTGAATGGATGCCCTTTTTAAAAGAACAGCTTTCAAAATACGGAGAAACTCCAAAATATTGGGAGGTATATCGCGGTGATGAATTTCAAATTAAGACAACTCCCAACAAAGCTTTAGAACTTTGTATTCTTTTAAAAGCTAAATTAAAGACGGTAAAAGGACTAGATGTACGCATGGCAATTGGTATTGGTATGGAAACTTTTGTGGGCACAAGCATAAGCGAATCTAACGGAACGGCATATCAATATTCAGGGCGTGTTTTCGAAAAATTACGGGAACAAAAACTCAATATTGCTATAAAAACAGGAATTGCAGATAAGGACGAAACATTAAATCTCCTCTTAAAATTGGCTTTAGATTTTATGGATGATTGGAGTCCGGTTTCTGCTGAAATTGTATATTTAGCCTTAGACAAGCCTGCAATGCAACAACAAGAATTAGGTAATAGTTTGGGCATACAACAATCGGCCGTAAGTCAACGTCAAAAAAGGGCTCGTCTGGATCTAGTACAGCAAGTATTAGCCTATTATTTATCTACCATAAATATCAAATAGCATGGATTTATTTATAAAACTTTTTTTAGCGCACTTAATTGTAGATTTTATGCTGCAACCTAAAAAATGGGTACTAGACAAAGAGGAAAAAAAAGCAAAATCTAAGTATTTATATTTTCATGTTTTACTGCATTTTTTGGTTACTTTATTGATTTTATGGGATTTAAAATATTGGAAAATTGCGTTGATTATTATGATTACACATTATTTTATTGACGCTCTTAAATTATATGTTACGCCAAAGTTTAAGCAGAAAAACATTCCCTTTTTTATAGATCAACTCTTGCATATTATTGTTTTGTACCTAGTGACATATTACGGAAATATCGTAAAACATACCTTTGAATTACTTCAAAATACAGATATCAAATTGGTAACTGCCCTTGTATTTATTAGTTTCCCAACAGCAATTATTATTAGTAAGGTACTGGAGCGTATGGCTAAACATATAGAAATAGACCATGAATCCTTGCCGAACGCTGGCATGTACATCGGAATTATTGAGCGTTTCTTTGTCTTTGCTTTTATCATTTTAGGTCGCTGGGAAGTTATAGGATTTTTAATTGCTGCGAAATCGGTTTTTAGATTTAATGATTTAAAAGAAAGCAACAGTAGAGAACTAACAGAATACATTTTAATAGGTACTTTATTGAGTTTTGGAATAGCCATTTTAGCAGGAATATGGTTTATGAATTTTAAAAGATAATCTCATGATTGCGATATTGATAATTTTAAGCTACTCATAAAAACAATTCTATAGTAATTTGTTACAAATGCTGTTTTGCTTATAGTTTTAAGCTAAAAAACCTTTATTGGAGCGAATTAATTTCTACTTTTGAAGCTTAATTAAAAAAAATATGGTAGCCACAGGCAGAAAGTATGTATTTGATTTTGACAGTACTTTAACGCGCGTTGAGGCTTTAGATGTTTTGGCAGAATTAACTTTAAAAGAACGGTCTGATAAAGATGCCATTATCAAAGAAATACAAGAAATCACTAATTTAGGAATAGACGGGGATATTTCTTTTACAGAATCGCTCGAGCGCCGTATTCGATTACTAAATGCTAATAAAAGCGACTTAAGCACTTTAGTGGAAGAATTACGCACCAAAATCTCAAAATCTATCGCTGCAAATAAAGAATTTTTTGAAGAATATGCCGATGATATTTATGTGATTTCATGTGGTTTTAAAGAATTTATAGACCCTATTGTTGCTGAATATAATATCCCATCAAATAGAGTTTATGCCAATACTTTTAAATTTGATGAGAACGATAAAATTATTGGTTTTGATGAAACTAACGTTTTGGCAATGCACAATGGTAAAATAGCCTGTCTTAAAAATATGAATCTTGACGGTGAGGTTCAAGTAATTGGCGATGGCTATAGCGATTATGTCATGCGAGAAGCTGGTATAGCCGATAAATTTTTTGCTTACACCGAAAATATACACCGAGAAAAAGCTGCAAAAAATGCAGATTATATTACACCTAACCTTGATGAATTTTTATTTGTGAACGATTTAAATAGAAAAATCTCATATCCTAAAAATAGGATAAAGATGTTGTTGTTAGAAAATGTGCATCCTGATGCTTTTGCTAGTCTATCTGACGCTGGTTTTACGGTTGAAACCGTAAAACATAGTTTGTCTGAAGATGAGTTAATTGAAAAAATAAAGGGCGTACACGTTTTGGGCATTCGTTCAAAAACGCAAGTCACCAAAAAAGTACTAGAAGCCGCTAATAAATTAATGGTTGTTGGCGCTTTTTGCATCGGAACCACCCAAATTGATTTGGAGAATTGTAAGAGAAAAGGAATAGTTGTTTTCAATGCACCATACAGCAACACCCGTTCTGTGGTGGAATTGGCCATTGGTGAAATTATCATGCTCATGCGTAGCGTGTTTACGCGTAGTACAGAAATACACAACGGACAATGGAATAAAACGGCTTCAAACTCTCGTGAAGTTCGCGGTAAAAATTTGGGGATTGTGGGTTATGGTAATATCGGAAAACAATTATCGGTTTTAGCAGAAGCTTTAGGAATGCATGTCTATTATTATGATGTTAATGATCAATTAGCGCTTGGCAATGCTATCAAATGTAATACTCTTGAAGATTTATTGAGTATATCCGACGTAGTTACGCTTCATATTGATGATAATAAAGCAAACCAAAATTTTATTGGAGAAAGAGAAATTAACCAAATGAAAAATGGTGCTATATTTATTAATCTAGCCAGAGGTTTTGTGGTTGATATTGTGGCCTTAGCCAAGGCTTTAAAAAGTGGTAAGTTGGCGGGTGCTGCTGTTGATGTTTTTCCTGAAGAACCGGCGGGTAATGGCGTATTTGAAACGGAATTGAAAGGTTTGGAAAATGTTATTTTAACCCCACATGTTGGTGGTAGTACCGAAGAAGCACAACGAAATATTGCCGAATTTGTACCCAATAAAATTATGGACTATATCAACTCTGGTAACACGGTTGATGCGGTAAATTTTCCGAATATTCGTTTACCAAAGCAAAATAAATCACATCGTTTTTTACATATTCATAAAAATGTACCAGGGATCATGGCGAAAGTAAATCATGTTTTAGCAAAGTTTGAACTCAACATTACAGGGCAATATTTATCAACAGACAACGAAGTAGGTTATGTAATTTCGGATGTGGATAAACTATACAATAAAGAAGTGATCAAAGAACTCAAAAAAATAGAAAATACTATTAAATTTAGAGTGTTGTATTAAACCTTTTTGGTTTTAATCATGGTCAATCCTAAGAAACTGTAAAGTATATAGTTTTTTAGGATTTATCCTTTTTTAAATAACTGTTTAAAGTCGTTTTACCTTAGATTATGCTTTATTCGCAACAAAAAGTTGACTGGAATTTAGAATTGTAGTTATTTAGTAAGAAATTTCTTTAAATATTAATGCTCAAGGTTTCTAATTCTCCAAAAAATTTCCGCAAATACTATTTATTAGTCTTCACTATTGTGATATTGACAATCTTAATACAATCTATTGTACAATATTCTTTGAAACAACAAAAGAATATGGCATCGGTGATCAACATGGCGGGCCGTCAAAGAATGTTAAGTCAATTGGTATTAAAAAACTTTTACGAATGTAAATACCAAACCTGTGATTATTCTGAAATGCGCATCGCTTTAAACAAATTAGAGCGTACCAATAAAATATTGCAAGAAGGTAATTCTGAATTAAAATTAAAACCTTTACAAGATCCAGAAATTCAAAAAACATTCAACGAATTACAGCCACATTTAAATTTTGTACTTGAAAATTTAAAGAATTTTAATAACTACAATAAGATTCCAATTCCAAAATTAAAGGCAGAGGTAGATAGTTGTTTGGTGAACATGGAAACTATTGTAAATCAATTTCAAAAAGTATCAGAAAATGAAATCAATACGCTGAAAATAATAGAATATGAGCTTGCTGCCTTATCATTGCTTATTTTACTTTTTGAGATTTTTTTCATCGTTAATCCCGCTATTCGCAAAATAAGCTGTCAGAATAAAAAGTTGAAAGAAATTTCGTGGCATCAATCACATGCTTTTAATTCGCACATGAAAAATTTACAACATTTACAGCATATTTTAAAAATCGAAAAAAAAGCGAGCCACCAACAAGCACTTGTAGATTGCGTAATCGATGAATTAAACGATTTGGAAGTAGTTTCAAAAAATATGATAAAGTCTTTGGAAGAAGAAGTTATAGAAACTTCTCAATTAGACGAGTTTCTGAATAAATTTAGCATTAGGATTACTGCGGAAAAAGAAAATTAGCCTAATTATTGATGATGATAAGGTTCATTTTTTAAGATGGTAAAGGCTCTATACACCTGTTCAACAATAAATAGGCGAATCATTTGATGTGAAAATGTCATTTTTGACAAACTAATTTTTCCTTCTGCTTTTTGATATACCGCATCGCTGAACCCATAAGGGCCACCTATCACGAAGACCAATTGTTTTATACCAGCATTCATTTTTTTTTGTAAAAAGTCTGCAAAATTTACAGAGCTGTACTGTTTTCCGTTCTCATCAAATAAAATTAAAACATCCGTAGAATTTATTTTTTTTAAAATTGCTTCCCCTTCTTTTTCTTTTTGTTGAGTTTCTGATAAGTTTTTACTGTTTTTTATGTCAGGTAAAATTTCAAAGTCAAATTTTATGTAATGTTTTAATCGATTTTGATACTCATTTGTTAATTGTGATAGCTCTAAACTATCGGTTTTACCAACGGCTAGTATTTTTATATTCATTTAGTAAAAATAATAAAATGGAAAGTTAAATGTAAAAAAGACTTTAGTAATCCAATAAAAAAAATAATCTATTTTCTATTTTTAATGCCATCGTTTATATTTTAGTAAATTAGCATGCAAGAAAATAAGTGCATGATTACAAAGGAGCAGTTTAATAAAGAAATAGATTTAATAATCCGCAATGCCATCCGGGAAGATGTTGGTGATGGCGATCATAGTTCACTGGCTTGTATTCCTCAATCGGCAACTGGTAAGGCTAAACTTTTGGTAAAAGATAAGGGTATTATCGCAGGAGTTGAGTTTGCAAAACAGGTTTTTCATTATGTAGATGATACTCTTAAAATTGAAACATTGATCAAGGATGGAGAAAAAGTGAACTACGGCGACATTGTTTTTTTCGTAAGCGGCAGCTCCCAAAGTATTTTAAAATCAGAGCGACTCGTTTTAAACGCCATGCAGCGAATGAGTGCTATTGCTACAAAGACCAAGTATTTTGTGGATTTACTAGATGGTACAAACACTAAAATATTAGATACTCGTAAAACAACACCTGGTATTAGAGCACTTGAAAAATGGGCTGTTAAAATTGGCGGTGGTGAAAATCATAGGTTCGCCTTGTATGATATGATTATGCTAAAAGATAATCACATTGATTTTGCTCGAGGTATTGATAATGCCATTCAAAAAACTAAAGATTATTTGCTTGATACCAAAAGAGATTTAAAAATAATTGTGGAAGCACGAAATTTAAACGAAGTAGAACAAATACTTGCTGCAAAAGGCGTCTATAGAATTTTATTAGACAACTTTAATTATGAAGATACTAAAGCGGCTGTGAAATTAATTGGCACACAAAGTTCAACGGAATCTTCTGGTGGCATTAATGAAGAGACCATTCGTGCATATGCCGAGTGTGGTGTTAATTATATATCTTCAGGTGCTTTAACCCATTCTGTTTACAATATGGACCTAAGTTTAAAAGCACTTTAAATGTCAGCAGCTATCGAGGAAAAAATCGAAAAAATCCCAATTGTTAATTGGCTGGCCCGACTTTTTAAAAAAATTAAACTTTCTGCTTTTGAAGGACTCTCTTTATATGATTTGTTGGAAATATATATTTCAGGAATCGTTCAAGGCGCCTTGTCAACGAGAGCAAGTTCTATAGCGTTTAGTCTTTTTATGGCACTTTTTCCACTGCTGATTTTTTTGTTAAGTCTTTTGCCCTATTTAATACCCTATGTAAGTATTGGTAATGAAAATTTTGAGGATCAGTTTTTGCTCTTTTTAGAGGCTTTTTTACCTAACGCAACAGGAGAGTATTTTACAGAGATTTTTCAGCAAATTAAAGATCAAAAACGTGGGGGATTGCTATCCTCAACCTTTATTATTTCAATTTTTTTAGTGGCCAATGGCGTTAATGCTATTTTCGGAGGTTTTGAAAATTCTTATCATGTAAATCTTACACGGAATTTTTTTAGACAATATGCCTATGCACTTATGGTCGGACTCATTTTATCCATTTTGTTAATTGTTGGAGCGGTAGTTTTTGTGTATTTTGAATTTTATATTTTAGAATATTTAAGTGAGCTATCGGCGAGAGCAAGAGGTATTAAAGTACAAGAAGAAGATATTTTAGGGGTACAGATTGCTAAAATTTTATTCTTTATCTGTCTATCTTATTTGACCACTGCTATTTTGTATTACTTTGGTACAGCAGAAGGAAAAAATGCAAAATTTTTCTCTGCTGGAGCCATAATGACAACTATTTTGTTTATTGCTACTTCGTATCTTTTTGGTATTTACGTCGAAAAATTTGCAAGTTATAATGAACTTTACGGCGCATTAGGGGGTTTATTGATATTAATGGTGTTTATTTGGTTAAATTCTAATATCTTACTGCTCGGTTTTGAATTGAATGCAACCTTGAATTCACTTAGAAATAATATGAAAGACAATACTAAAGGGGAATAAATTTAAAAAAGGTAAAATCCAAATGTATTTGTGTGAGGCAGATACTAAAATATTTTAAAAAGTTTGGATTAATTTTAATAAATAAAATTGAATGAAAAGACTCCATAGCCTACTATTTATCATCATTACTTTATTGTTTGTAAACCATGTTTTTTCTCAAAGCGTTTTTGGAAAATGGAAAACTATCGATGATCGCACAGGAAACCCTAAAGGCATTATAGAAGTTTATCAAAAAGATGGAAAAATGCATGGTAAAATTATTGAAATACTAGAAGAGGGAAAAGAAGATTTTTTGTGCAAAAAATGTGATGGAGATTTAAAAGATAAACCTGTTGTTGGAATGGTAATTCTTCAAAATGCCGAAAAACATCATAACGGCGAGTGGAAAGGAAATTATTTATTTGACCCTGAGCAAGCCATGACTTTTAGATGTAAAATTTGGTTGAACCCAGATAACCTCAATGAACTTAAGGTTCGTGGATATTTAGCTTTTATTTACCGCACACAAACTTGGCTAAGAGTAAAAGATTAGAAAACAGATAATGCCCTATTTTATCAATGTAATTCTACCTATTCCATTAGAAAAACTATTTACCTATAGCGTTTCTGATACTGAAGCGTCCTTTTTAAAACCAGGAATGCGTGTTGCTGTACCTTTTGGGAAATCAAAAATATATAGTGCTTTGGTTCATGACGTGCATCAAACCCCTCCGACAATATACGAAGCCAAAGAGATAGATCAGATTTTAGATGAAAACCCTTTGGTAACAGAAATTCAGCTTAAACATTGGTCTTGGATTGCCGAATACTACATGTGCAGTATCGGAGAGGTTTTTAGAACTGCCGTTCCGAGTGCATTTTTACTGGAAAGTGAAACTTTAATTCTCAGAAATACAAAATCCAAATTTGATGAAACTCAATTATTAGATGACGAATTTTTAGTTTATGAAGCATTACAACATCAATCTATATTAAGAGTTCAGGAAATAAGTGCTATTTTAGATAAAAAGAATATTCTTCC
Source organism: Cellulophaga sp. (assembly GCA_041738035.1). Taxonomy (GTDB): domain Bacteria; phylum Bacteroidota; class Bacteroidia; order Flavobacteriales; family Flavobacteriaceae; genus Cellulophaga. The sequence goes on along the minus strand of JBGSQM010000168.1, from coordinate 9,425 downwards.
TGTATTGAACAGGCTATTAGAAAAAAATATCATCATCCTAAAAGAAGAAGTTCACGAGCAATACAAGCCTAAATTGCTCAGATATGTAAAACTCGGAAAATCATATCAAACAGAAGAAAAATTAGAGGAATTATTAAATTCACTGCATAGAGCACCAAAACAAAGTGAGGTTATTTTAACTTTATTTCAACTCCAGGCAACATCAAAAAAACCTATCAAGTTAACAGAGCTCGAAACGGCTAGTAAAAGTTCAAGCGCCATTATTAAAACTTTAATTGATAAAGAAATTCTAGAAGAGTATTTTATTCAAACAGATCGTATTAACTATTTAAATGAGGGTGATAATAGCAATTTAAAGGCCTTAAATCAGTATCAACAGGAAGCATTTACGGCAATTAAAGAGAGTTTTCAGAAAAAATTGCCAACTCTTTTGTACGGTGTTACTTCCTCAGGAAAAACCGAAGTATATGTAAAATTGATTGAGGAAACTTTAGCGCAAAATAAGCAGGTTTTGTATTTATTACCAGAGATTGCACTTACAACTCAATTAATCGCAAGATTACAAGAGTATTTTGGCGAAAAAGTGGCGGTATATCATTCCAGATATAGCGTTCAAGAACGGGTAGAAGTTTGGCACAATGTTTTAGAGAATAAAAATAAAGCACAAATTGTAATTGGTGCTCGTTCTGCTTTATTTATGCCGTTTAATAATTTAGGGCTTATTATTGTGGATGAAGAACATGAAATTTCCTTTAAGCAATATGATCCCGCGCCAAGATACCATGCCAGAGATGCGGCAATTGTTCTCGCGAAATTACATGATGCCAATATTTTATTGGGTTCAGCTACACCAAGTATAGAAAGTTATTATAATGTACAAACGGGCAAATACGGATTTGCAAGCATACAACGCCGTTTTGGAAATGTGCTAATGCCAGAGATTGAATTGGTTGATATTAAAGAACAAACGCGTAAAAAAAGAATGAAAGGGCATTTTTCGGAACGTTTGTTTAATGAAATTTCTGAAACCTTAAAAAATGGAGAACAGGTAATTCTTTTCCAGAATAGAAGAGGTTACGCCCCAATTTTAGAATGTACTACCTGCGGTCATTCTCCACAATGCCCTAATTGCGATGTTAGTTTAACCTATCATCAACATAAAAAACAATTACGCTGCCATTATTGTGGTTATCATATTGCATTGCTTACTTCTTGTGAAGCATGTGGAAGTTTCACTTTAGACACCAAAGGTTTTGGAACAGAACAGGTAGAACAAGAACTTGAAACTTTGTTCCCTGACGCCAAAGTAGGCAGAATGGATTTAGATACTACGCGCGGAAAGTATGGCTATGAAAAAATAATTACAGCCTTTGAACAGCAAGAATTAGATATTTTAGTCGGTACACAAATGCTGACTAAAGGTTTAGATTTTAGAAATGTAAACCTGGTTGGGATTATGAGTGCGGATACCTTGCTTAATTTCCCGGATTTTAGGGCTCACGAACGCTGTTTTCAGTTATTAACCCAAGTATCGGGTAGGGCAGGGAGAACCAAAAAACGTGGAAAAGTAATTATTCAAAGCTTTAATCCGTATCATCAAATTTTAAAACAGGTTTCTACTGGAGATTATGAGGGCATGTATCAAGAGCAATTGTATGAAAGAGAACAGCATAAATACCCGCCAATAAATAGAATTATAAAAATTACTTTCAAGCATAAAGATTATAATAAACTAAACGAAGCCGCAGAGTGGTTTACAAAAGGACTCAGAAATGCTTTTGGAGTGCATGTTTTAGGCCCAGAATTTCCATCGGTTTCAAGAATCAGAAATCAATATTTAAAGAATGTATTGATAAAAATTCCAAAGGCGCAGTCATTGGTAAAAACTAAAAATAGCATTAGAAGACTTGAAAAATCTTTTAATGCTATTTCCCAATACGCAAGCGTAAGGGTAATTTATAATGTAGATTATATTTAAACGTTATTTAAGGCCTCAGCTAATTCGGCTTTTTTATTCCTGCTTAAAGGAATAGATCTTCCGCTAACTTCAACATTTTTACTATTGAATTTATCTACTTTTTCTAAGTTAATAATGTATGATTTATGAATTCTTAAGAATTTATCCTCAGGAAGTTGCTCCTCAAAAGATTTCATGGTCGATAAAATTACGATATTAGCTTCATCGGTAACTAATTTAATATAATCTCCGAGTGCTTCTACCCATTTAATGTCACTTAAAATAACCTTTCTCTTTTTTAGGTTACTTTTTACAAAAATATGTTCTTCATCTTCATTAACTCTATTCAACTGTTCGTACTTTGCTACAGCTCTTCTTACTGAAGATTCAAACCTAGACATGGTAATAGGTTTGTGCAAGTAATCGGTAACATCATAATCAAACGCTTTCAGCGCATAATCAGGTTTACCGGTAATTAAAATTACTTGTGGTCTATTGTCTAATGATTCGAGTAGGTCAAAACCATTAATAATAGGCATTTCAACATCAAGAAAAATTAAATCAATCTCGTTGTTCTTAATTCCGTTTTTTGCTTCTATGGCATTACTGTACTCGGCTATCAACATTAAATTAGGATGATTATTAACTAATTTTGCTACAGCCATTCTTTGCATGGAAGAATCGTCTACGATTATACTTCTTAATTTCATAAATGGTTGATTTGTGGGGTTAAATCATGGGCAAATTACCGAAAAAACTCGATGAACTACAACAAAAGATGTGAACATGGTGGAATATGTTGTGTAATCAGTAAAATACGCCATTAAGGTTTAGGTTAAGTTTGTTTTTTTAATTTTTGTTAATAACTGTTTCATTAAATAACGAAGATTTTAACTAAATCTTGTATTAACTCAGAAATATTATTACTTTTGCACACTTAAAAAATACAAATATGAATCATTACGAAACTGTTTTCATTCTAAATCCCGTTCTGTCTGATACTCAGATAGAGGAAACAGTTAAGAAATTTGAAGATTTCTTAATTAGCAAAGATGCCAAAATGGTATCTAAAGAAAATTGGGGCCTTAAAAAATTGGCATACCCAATACAACACAAAAAAAGTGGTTTTTACCATTTGTTTGAATTTACCGCTCCTGGAGAAGCAATTTCTCCTTTTGAGTTGGAGTTCAGAAGAGATGAGCGCATTATGCGTTTTTTAACTGTCAGTTTAGATAAACACGCTATTTCATGGGCAGAAAGAAGAAGAACAAAGTTAAAAACTAAAGCTTAAGTAGTATGTCATCAATAGAACAACAAGCAAAAGGCAAAAAAGACGGCGAGATTAGATATCTAACCCCGCTGAATATCGACACAAATTCTCAAAAGAAATATTGTCGTTTTAAAAAATCTGGTATAAAATATGTAGATTACAAAGATCCAGACTTTTTAATTAAATTGGTAAACGAACAAGGCAAGTTACTTCCTAGAAGACTTACAGGAACTTCGTTAAAGTTTCAGAGAAAAGTGGCAGTAGCTGTAAAAAGAGCTCGTCATTTAGCGTTAATGCCTTATGTTGGCGATTTATTAAAATAAAAAGAAACGAACGATGGAACTTATACTAAAGGAAGACGTACAAAATTTAGGTTTTAAAGATGATTTAGTAACTGTAAAAAACGGTTACGGAAGAAATTTTTTAATTCCTAATGGATTGGCTGCGATGGCTACAGCTTCGGCTAAAAAAGTTTTAGCAGAAAACTTAAAGCAAAGAGCACATAAAGAAAAGAAAATTGTTGATGCTGCAAATAAAACTGCTGAGGCATTAAGACAATTAGAAATTAAAATCACTGCAAAATCAGGCGCTGGAGACAAATTATTCGGGTCTGTAAGCAATATTGATTTAGCTGAAGCAATTGCGAAAGAAGGACATGAAATAGACAAGAAATTTATTGCTATCCAAGGTGGTGCTGTTAAAAGAACAGGTCCTTACAATGCTCAGATTAGATTACACAGAGAAGTAGTTGTAGATTTTACTTTCGAAGTAGTAGGCGAAAAGTAATAAATATAATTTTTATACTATAAAAGGCTGTGCAATATGTACAGCCTTTTTACTTTTGTAAAAATTTAGAGAATAAAACCATTCAAGTACTAATACCAATTATGAATTCAAATTAATGGGCTTATTTGGATTCATAATTGGTATAAATTAAAAGATAGAAACCGTGGCATGAAATACGCAAGACTTACAAAACAGCAATTAGAAGAACTGCATCAGGAGTTTATTAACTTTTTGGCAACGCAATCTATCACAGGAGCCGAGTGGGAAAGCATTAAAAAAGGAAAACCAGCGGTTGCAGAAGAAGAGATTGACGTTTTCTCGGATGTAGTTTGGGAAGGTGTTTTATCGAAAGTAGAATATGTTGAAAATATTTCAGCACAACAAATGCATTTATTTTACTTGACAGAAAAAGAAATGAAGCTCATTTCCGTTAAGGTTATGAACCCCGAAATAGATTTGACTACCGAAGTTGGCTTTAAATGGTTTCGCAAAAACTGGCAGTCCGATTTTGTGGAGTATTTAACCGCATCTAAAATGTACACCGCAGATAAAAATCTTGATAAATTTAAATTGATACAACAAGGAGCGGTAATTACCAAAGGAGAATTGTATCAATGGTTCGAAAAGGTGATTGCTTAATTAATATAAATATCTGCTAATTTGAAAATGTACCCATTTGAAAATTTGAAGATGTTTAATACGGGTGGCTGAGCGTTTTCGAAGCCTAAAAATATATCAATTTGAAAATAATGTCATTTTATTACTATTATTTAACTTAATAATATCATCCAACCATCTAATTGACCTTTTTAATTAACTTTAGACCTGAAACAATTCAAACCTTAAACTATTAGCATAAATATTTAATAATGGCTCAAAAACCATCTATACCTAAAGGAACAAGAGATTTTACACCTGCTGAGGTGGCAAAACGTAATTATATATTCGATATCATTAAAAAGAACTTTCAGACTTTTGGTTTTCAACCTATTGAAACCCCATCTTTTGAAAATTCTGAGACTTTAATGGGTAAATATGGCGACGAAGGAGATCGTTTAATATTTAAAATTTTGAATTCTGGGGATTATCTGAATAAAGTCGATGATTCACTTTATAATAAAAAAGATGCTAATGCTTTAACCTCAAGTATTTCTGAAAAAGCTTTACGTTACGACCTGACAGTTCCCTTCGCTCGTTACGTAGTGATGCACCAAAACGAAATAGATTTTCCTTTTAAACGTTATCAAATTCAACCTGTTTGGCGTGCAGACAGACCCCAAAAAGGGCGTTTTCGTGAGTTTTTTCAATGTGATGCTGATGTCGTAGGCTCTAACTCGCTTTTACAAGAAGTAGAATTAGTACAATTATATGATGCTGTTTTTGCAGACTTACAACTAGAAGGTGTTACCATTAAACTTAATAATAGAAAAATATTAGCAGGTATTGCTGAGGTAATCGGAGCAAAAGATAAACTAATTGATTTTACAGTAGCTTTAGATAAATTAGATAAAATAGGGGAAGATGGTGTAAAAAAAGAAATGCTAGAAAAGGGTATTTCTCAAATTGCAATAAAAAAAGCCGCGCCATTATTTTCCTTAAAAGGAACAAATATAGACCAGCTTGATGCACTTGAAAATTTATTAATTAGTTCAGAAGAAGGTTCAAGGGGAGTAGAAGAGTTGCGTTTTATTATAGAAACCATTTCAGACATAGGTTTGCAAACAACCAATTTAGCTATCGATGTTACTTTAGCTCGTGGACTTAATTACTACACTGGCGCTATTTTTGAAGTCGCAGCACCTAATAAAGTCCAAATAGGTTCTATTGGTGGAGGTGGTCGTTATGATGACTTAACAGGAATTTTTGGTTTAAAAGACGTGAGTGGTGTTGGTATTTCTTTCGGACTAGATCGTATTTTTTTGGTTTTAGAAGAATTGGGTTTATTTCCACAAGCTATTGACCAATCTTTAGAGTTTCTTTTTATGAATTATGGAGAAAAAGAAGCATTTGAATCTTTAAAACTAATTACACAATTCAGAAAAAAAGGAATAAAAGCAGATTTGTATCCTGATAGTGCAACAAATCAAAAACAAGAGCATAAACAATTCAAATTTGCTAAAAATAAAAATGTACCATTTATTGTCATTATTGGAGAAAACGAACTAAAAAGAAAATCGTTTACTGTAAAAAACATCAATGAAAACACTCAAGAAACGTATAGTTTAATTGATATAGAAGATTTTTTAAACTCATTATAATTTCTCCTTAATGGCCCTAATAACCTTTTTATAGTACTCAACACTATGTGGTACATATTTTTGAGTATGGGCTAAACCCCAAGTTTCTTCAGAAAATTTTAAAAGCGAAGTAAGATTTAAATCGGCTACTTCGCTTTTTTGTTTTGTAAGTTGTGCTAAAGAAACTTTTAATTCAGCTATAAACGTATGTTGAAATTCATAATCTAGTAAATCATCACTATGTTTTTGAATAGATTTAAAAACGCCAATTTTTTTTAAATCACTTTCTTTGATAGAAAGTCCTATTTCTTCTTCCACTTCTCTTAAAGCCGCTTCTTCAATTAATTCTCCAGCACCAACATGCCCCGCAACGGATACATCCCATAAAAGTGGAAAAGTTTTTTTGTCTTTTCCTCTTTGTTGTAGAAGAATTTGTCCATTTTTAGTGTAAAACCAAACATGAATCGTTTTATGGAAAATCCCTTGTTGATGCGCAACAGATTTCAAAACTGTTTCTCCAGTTTTGTTTCCGTAAGTATCTAAAACATCAATAAGTTCATCCATAATATAGGGTTAAAGTCCTCCCCTTCGGGAAGGATTTAGTAGGGAACTCCATTTTTCTATAAAACAGCAACCAACTCATCCATAATAATTAGTTAAAAGACCTCCCCTTCGGGGAGGATTTAGGAGGGGAGATATTTATTCAAAATAACTGAAAGTTTCTCCTTCCTTAATCGTTAATAGCGTTTCATAAATCAATTGAATCACATTTTCAACATCGTCTTGGTGAACCGTTTCTACTGTGGTGTGCATATAACGCAAGGGTAAAGAAATAAGAGCCGAAGCCACACCGCCATTGCTATAGGCAAAAGCATCAGTATCAGTACCAGTATGACGCGAAGAAGCCATTCTTTGATAAGGAATTTTGTTAACTGTTGCGGTTTCTAAGATGCGTTCTCTCAGTTTGTTTTGAACCGCTGGCGCGTAAGAAATTACAGGGCCGGCGCCAATTTCGGTGTGTCCTTGTTTTTTCTTTTCAATCATAGGTGTTGTCGTATCATGACAAACATCAGTAACTATCGCAACATTTGGCTTAATGGTTTGTGTAATCATTTCAGCACCTCTTAAACCAATTTCTTCTTGAACGGAATTAGTAATATAAAGTCCGAATGGTAATTTTTTCTTATTTTCATGTAGTAATCGCGCAACTTCGGCAATCATAAATCCGCCAATTCGGTTATCAATAGCACGACAAACGAATTTATTACTATTTAAAATTTGGAAAGTATCGGGATAGGTAATAACACATCCTACATGAACCCCCAGTTTTTCAACTTCCTTTTTGTCTTTCGCACCTATATCTATGAATATGTTATCCAATTTTGGTGGCTCTTCTTTTGAGCTTTCGCGGGTATGTATGGCCGGCCACCCAAATATGCCTTTTACAATTCCGTTTTTAGTGTGAATATCAACCCATTTCGATGGTGCTATTTGGTGATCGCTGCCACCATTTCTAATCACATAAATTAATCCATCATCGGTAATATAATTTACATACCACGAAATTTCATCAGAATGCCCTTCAATAACTACTTTGTATTTTGCATCCGGATTTATAATGCCCACTGCCGTGCCGTAGGTGTCAGTAATAAAAGTATCTACATAGGGCTTAAGATAAGACATCCATATTTTCTGTCCCTCCCATTCATATCCTGTGGGAGAAGCGTTGTTTAAATACCTTTCTAAAAAATCAATAGATTTCTTGTTCAAAATCTTCTTTGTACTCATTTGTGTATATTTTAAAAGACGAAGTTAGTAATATTCACTTTTATTTAATACAAATACATGGTCTTTATATTAATTTTGAGCAGAATTTATATTATAAAATAATGAGGTTTAAATTTTTATACATTTTTTTTAGTTTGATGTTCTTTTTAGGATTTTCTCAGGAAGAAGAAACACCTCTAGATTCAATAGCAGAAAAAATGATTATCATAGAGGGTGATTCCATCATGCAAAGTACTATCACATTAGATGAATTTTACGTTTTTAGCAATTTGAAATTTGCCGATTACGGTGAAAAATTAAGATATTATATTTTGCGCAGAAAAACATTAAAAGTGTATCCTTACGCAAAACTAGCAGCCGATAGATTAACGGAGTTGAGCGATAGTTTGTCAAAAATCACTAAAAATTCTAGAAAAAGAAAATACACCAAAGAAGTTCAGAAATACGTAGAGGGAGAGTTTTCGGATGAATTAAAAAAACTAACCCGCACAGAAGGGCAAATATTGATAAAGCTAATCCATCGCCAAACAGGAATTACAGCCTTTGATTTAGTCAAAGAATTGCGTAACGGTTGGCGTGCGTTTTGGTATAGTACCACAGCTAAAATGTTTAAAATCAGTATTAAAGAAGAGTTTCATCCTGATCTAGTGCACGAAGATTATCTCATAGAAGATATTTTACAACGTGCTTTTTCTGAATTTAGGCTAGAGCATCAAAAGTCAGCCTTAAATTATGATTATTCTTTATTGTCTAATAAATGGGCAACCGAAAAAAAAACAAATAAATAGTTTGTATATATAGAAATATTCTGCTAAATTTAATTCCCAATTATTTTTAGAGTATTAGTTTTTGATTTTTTTAAATTGACTTTATTCTTAGTAAAGACAAAATTTCAAGATTGGTTAAGCGATATTTAAGTGTTTTTCAAATATTATATTTTTTTTTCATTGTGTAATCCTTTGTTTTTAAGGCTTTTGATAATGGTTTAGGATTTTTTTTAAAAAAAGAACAAAAAAAAGGTTTGTGGGATTAAAAAGAGGGTGTATATTTGCACCCGCTTACAGAGGTAAGGATATGAAAAGGGAGTGAGTGACGTGGTTTAATAGCCATGATTATATAAGGAATAAAAGTTCATTGACATATTATAAGACAGCATTCAATCATTTGAAACGGTGATTGGATATGGAATTGAATTAACAAGAATAGCTTAAAGAATATTAAGGGCTAGTTTCGGACGATTTATTTATTTTTTGGATGTGGAATAATATTTACAATACAACGATGAAGAGTTTGATCCTGGCTCAGGATGAACGCTAGCGGCAGGCCTAACACATGCAAGTCGAGGGGTAGCGGGGTGCTTGCACCGCCGACGACCGGCGCACGGGTG
>JBGSQM010000025.1:0-24125 GCA_041738035.1 Cellulophaga sp. | reverse complement strand
CACAAAGCCTTAGCGAAAGCTAGGGCTTTTTTTTGTGGTTTCCATTGGGCGAGAAGTTTATGCCGAGCGCAGTCGAAGTAAGCCTAGGTGAGACCACTATAAAATTTTTTAAATCTTGGTAATTGAATTATTTACAAGGTTTTTTGCTTTTCTGGAGACGAATTAAAAAGAATCTTTAATGGGTTCATTAGGCAGTTTTCACAAAACCAAACGATTTTAGATTAAAAATAACATAAAGCTTAGATTCCCTTAACTTAGCCCCACCTAATTAATAGTATTTTTGTGATGCCTTTCATCGAGGAATGTTCTTATATTTTGAGTTAGTTTGAAAGCTGGTTAATAAATCAGCTTTTTTTATTTAACGACAATTTATTTTATAAAATAATTACATAAAACACCATTTTATGACTTTTAAGAACACTTCATTATCAGCGGTTATAATAACCTACAATGAAATTAACTATATTCAAAGATGCGTTGAGGCTGTTGAGTTTGCTGATGAAATAATTGTGGTGGACTCGTTTAGTACAGATGGCACTTTTGAATATTTAAAAGAACACCCAAGAGTTGATGTAATACAAAATAAATTTGAGAATTTTACTTCTCAAAAATCTTTTGCCTTGGGAATGGTAAATCATGATTGGGTATTGTTTATTGATGCCGATGAAGTGATTACAAAAGATCTGGAGTTAGAGATACTAGAAACAATAAATTTACAAGAAATTGATGAAGTTGCTTTCTGGTTTTATCGCGTTTTTATGTTTGAAAACCATCCACTAAAATATAGTGGAACACAGTCTGATAAGAACATTCGTCTTTTTAGAAAAAGTAAAGTTAAATTTAATCCTAGGAAATTAGTACATGAAACTTTAGAAATTAATGGAGCTAGTGGGGTATTTAAAGCAAAACTTATTCACTATTGTTACAAAAATTATGAGGATTATAAAACAAAAATCATCTATTATGGTAAGTTAAAAGCGCAACAAGATTTTAAAAAAAACAAACATTTCAATTATGTTTTGCTTTTAGTAAAACCTTTTTGGACTTTTTTTCGAAAGTATATAATCCGATATGGATTTTTAGATGGTAAAAGAGGTTTTATTTTGTGCTACTTAAATGCTATTGGTACTTACGAACGTTACAAAGAACTTAAAAGTTTAGGATGAAAATCATTTTGTTCTTGTTCTATGCCAAAAGAAGTCCATTTTGCTTTAGTGATTTTCACCTGATTTCTAATTTGTTTATTTTTTAATAATGATGCTTCATTTTTATAGCTTCTTTCATGCTCTAAATGTACACAAATAGCGCTATATCGTAATTGTTTTGATTTTATACCATAGTTAAACAAACGCTCCCCTAACTCCCTGTCTTCGCCACCATATTGCATACGTTCATCAAAACCATTGACTGCTAAAATATCCTCTTTCCAGCCTGATGAATTATGACCGTTCCAAGTTGCTTTCGTTGGTGTGATTTTGTTTAAAAAATTGACTTGCGCTGGAATTGCAGCTAATTTTTTATTTTTATATCTCTTTTTTAATGGATGTGAATTTAGCCATTCAATTGAAAAACAGTTTTGTTTTTCGATATCCTCTTTAGTGATTACATTAGATATTGTCAGAGGTAATTTGCTATACCCTCCGGACAAAAAATACCCTTTTTGTCTGTTTTTCACATGAGTTTCTACAAAATCTCTTCTTGGAATACAATCGCCATCTGTTATAATAATATAATCTGTACTACAGGATACAATTGCCTTATTTAAAATCTTGGTTTTTTGAAAACCTTCATCTTCTTGCCATACGTGTATTAAGTGATAGAACACCTGTGAGTCCATCCAATCAATTAATAATTCCGTTGGCAAACCCGATCCATCATCCGCTATGATAACTTCAAAATTTCTATAGGTTTGATACTGGTAACCCCACAACACCTTTTTTAACCATTCTTCTGAATTATAGGTACTTATAATAACCGAGACCTTTACATCCATAACATCATAATTTATTTTTCTTCAAAAACTAAATTACTACTGAAACATAAATTTGAAGTTAATTTGATTTTAAAAAAATAACACCATAACTTTAAGAAAGTATAATCTTATAGTTAAATTAAAAAAATACTACGTTTATTAAATTGACTAAGTTTTATCAATTTGCTATCCCTTCTTTACCGTTTAAAAATTTATGATACCATTTGCCTGAGTTTTTTATAGTTCTTTTCTGAGTGCTAAAGTCAACATGTACCAACCCAAACCTTGGATTAAAGCCTTCTGCCCATTCAAAATTATCGGTAAAAGTCCAAACAAAGTACCCATCAATCTTTAAACCTTCTTTTTTAGATTCAAATAATTCTTTTATATAAGATTGAATATAGTTGATACGATCAGTGTCATTTATGATATTGTTTTGATGCGTATCTTTAAAAGCAGCACCATTTTCTGTAATTAGTATTTTATTTATCCCCTGATAGGCATTAAATTTTTTTATCATCTCGTAAATACTTTTCGGATAAACCTCCCAATCCATTAAAGTTGCTTTTACGTTTCTTTTACTTGTATTTATAATTTTGGCTTTTAAATAAGGGATCCACCAACTGTGTTTTACTACTTCTCTTGTATAGTTTTGTACCCCAATAAAGTCAAACTCAAAAATACTATTGGTGGTATCTTCTGGATATTGATATTTTTTAATTTTTTTTAAGGCAGGAATTTCTTTTATGGGATACCCTAAGCCAAGAGAGGGCTCTATAAATAATCTATTTAATAAAGCATCTACTCGTTTAGCTGCTAAAATATGTTTTTTTGAATTTTTAAAAGGCGTGATATAGGAACATGAAAAAGTAGTACCAATACTACTATTTTTTACGATTGATTTAAGAATTCTTCCCCCAGCCGCTTGAGCAAGAACCGCATGATGTACAGCGGGTAAAAATTTTTTTAATCCTTTTTTTCCGGGCGCATGTACTCCCAGAAAATAGCCGGCTCCTGTAAATACCATAGGCTCATTCATAACCATCCAATGTTTTACACGATCACCAAATGCTGTGCCACAAACAGTCGCATAGGCCTCAAACCATTTTACAATTCCCCTATTTGTCCAACCGCCATTATCTTCAAGGGCTTGTGGAAGATCCCAGTGGTAAAGGGTTATCCATGGGGTAATACCGCATTGCAAACAAAAATTAATTATTTTATTATAAAACGCTAAGCCATTTTCACTTACGGTTCCTTGACCATTTGGTAATATTCGAGTCCACGAAATTGAAAACCTAAAATTGGGGATGTTCATTGATTTCATCAATAAAATATCTTCCTTATATTTATTGAAAAAATCACAGGTTACATTAGCATTCTGGCCTTGGTAAGTATTTTTTTTATGAGAAGTAAATTGGTCCCAAATAGACAGGCCTTTATCTGTATCTTGAAATGCGCCTTCAATTTGATAGGCGGCTGTTGAAACCCCCCAAACAAAATCTTTTCCAAAATCATCTACTTTAATCGCTGAATAAGTGGGGTTCGTTTTTTTATCAACAATCAAATCAATATAGGTTTTTGTAATTACTTGATTCATCAAAAAGTTGCTCTATAATTTGCGAGGTAATGTCAGGATAGTTTACTTCCACTCTGGTATCTGTTTCTAACCAATTCATTAATAGATGAAAATTTTTGTCTTTTATTGATTTTAAAACCGGAACCCCCATTTCTTTCAATGCTGCCATATTACACTGTTGTTCATATTGTCCTTTCATTGGCACTACCAGAAGTTTTTTTTTCATAAACAAAGCTTCGGCAGGTGTTTCAAAACCAGCACCACAAAGAATCCCACAACTATTAGCCATGCTTTCAACAAAAGCTTCATTAGTAATAGGTTGTATCGTAATATTATTTTGGTTTATTACTGCTTTATTGTGTTTGGAGAAAACTTCCCATGTTACATTTTTTGTTCTTTTAAGGAGGTTCACTATTTTCTTGTCGCTGTACGAAGGAAGATATACGGTATAGTGACCTTTGTCTTTACATGCTGCCTGCCGTATATCTTGTCGAATTACAGGGGTATAAATATTCTTTTCATATTTTTTGAAGTGAAATCCATATTGATGTGTTGTTGGCGCATAGTTTTTGAGAATAAAATGCCCCATTAAGTCATTTCTTTTCGGTTTTGGAGCACTACTTGCTAAAACTGCTGCTTGATGGCTTAAACTGATGCAAGATTTATTTTTTAATTTGCACGCCCACGCTGATATAGGTTCAAAATCATTTATAATAAGGTCGTAATCTGCTATTGGTAAGCTTTTTATTTCTTTTTGGATTCTAAGGGTATTTGCTTTTAAATAGGTTTCCCAAACATCAACACCCCCTTTCTTTCCGAATATAAAACTAAGTCCGTTGAGTTGATATTTAATAGGGTAAGGAATTTGAATATCGGCCTGAGTTCCACTTACAAGGAGGTCTAATTCAATATTTTTTTTTTGAAGTATAGGAATAATATCACGAGCTCTACTCAAATGTCCATTTCCTGTACCTTGTATTGCATATAAAACTTTCATCTGTTTATATTTAATTATTTTTATAAGTCAGATGTAATTCGCCTGTAAACATTTTTATTAGTATCACTTTTTTTTATATTAGCTCATTTCATAAATACTACTAAAAACCATTATTTAATAGTATTTATACTATTCATCTTAAATTCCTGAAGCAGATTTTTAAAAAGAATATTATTTTCTAATACTTCTTCTTTTTCTAAATGCTCTTCTTTTTGAGTTTTGAGTTTAAGGTCTTCTTCATACTTGTAGAGTTTCCATTTTCCTCTGGTATATTCGAGTGCTGTAAGGTTTTCAATCCAGTCGCCTGAATTTAGGTACATTACATTTCCCTTTTCGGTGGTTATTTTTTTAATTTCTGGATGGTGTATATGGCCACAGATCACGCAATCATATTTATTCTCAATAGCGATATCAGCTGCTACCTGCTCAAAATTATTAATAAATTTTACCGCAGATTTTACACTATTTTTAATTTTTTTTGACATTGAAATAGGTTGTTTTCCGGATTTAACCATTAAAAAATTTATGGCACTATTCAATATTATTAAGAAATCATAACCTACAGCACCCAATTTAGCTATCCATTTAGAATGTTGCATGGTTATATCAAAAACATCGCCATGAAAAACCCAAACTTTTTGGTCGTTTAGTTGTAATAAAATTTTATTTTCTATAGCAAAAGAGCCCATTTTAAAACCAACAAATTTTCGTAACATTTCATCATGGTTGCCAGTAATATAGTCAACTCTTACCCCTTTAGAAACCCATTGCATTACATATTTAATGATTTTCATGTGTGTCTTAGGCCAATAATGCTTGCTAAACTGCCAGATATCAATAATATCTCCATTTAAAATAACATGTTTGGGATGTATTGATTTTAGATATTTAAGTAATTCTTTGGCACGACATCCGTAGGTACCTAAATGAATATCAGAAAGCACTAAAATATCAACAGTTCTTTTCTTCAAAGTATGGATTTGGTATTTAACTGGTGCTTTATTTTTTTAAACTTAAAAGGAGAGTAATAGGTAGCCAAGTGTAATAGGATAAGATGAGCAACTATTATAAAAATGTAAACCAAAATAGTTTTCATTAAGTGAAAATTATCAAGCACAAAGGTTATCATTAAAAATTGGTTTTATTGTTGCCTTTAGTTTAAGGTTTGGTTAAGAGATTATTAGCTTTTTTAAAATGATAAAAAACCAGTGTAAAAAAATTTAACTTTACTCTAACTTTAGCTTCTTTAAATCGTAAAAATAAAAGTTTTTCTGGTCGTTCATGGCTACAAAAAGTCCGTTCGGGAATTTAGAACCTAGAGGTACAGTTACCACCTCACAGCCATCGGTTTCGAGGGTACTTAAATTGATAGCTTTAACAAAGGAATTATCTTTAGAGGAAAAAATATTGAATTCACCCTTTTGTTGGTTTGAAACGATAAGATATCCATTTCCTTTAGGATAATTTGCTACTGCAATTCCTTCTATATCTTCTAGAAAATATTCCCGACCAAAACACGCTAATTCTATATTCCCCATAGTAGGCTCTACATAATATTTCTTAATACAAACACCTTCGTCAGAAACATAAACAAAACCATTTTTATCATCTACCGCTAGCGCCTCAATTTCTTTTACGCCGCTAAAAGAACCAAATTTTCTAATAAATTTTGAACGTATCCCAAGACTATCAGATTGTAAAGCGTATTGATATAAATAGCCCTCTTTGGGGCCTGATTTTCTGCTAACAATTGCGTAAATTGTAGTGTCTATAGGGGATTTATATAAACTAATCCCCATAGGCAATCTGTTTTCTAAATTTTCTTCATCCTCAAAAACTGCAAAACCACCATTATCTAAAGGTGTCATGTCAGGAACAGAAAACATGCGAATTTGTTGTTTTTCTCGTTCAGTAAAAACTAAAATATCAATTAGTGTGGAGTCATTTAACTGAAAGCCATATTCAATATCCACATTATTAGGGCGTTCTATATTTCTGATGGTTTTATTTTCAATGATTTTACCTTCTAAATCAAAAGCATAAATGGCCCCATTCGTATCTTTATCTGTTCCAAAAACAATACTTTTTTCTGGTTCTGTTGGGTGTACCCAAATCGCAGGATCGTCAGTATCATTTAAAGTAAATTCAGTAATAACGTCGGGTTGGATGCTAGGTAATATCTGCTGTTTACAGGCAAGAACAACCATTAGGATTAGCAGTGTAAATATAATTTTTTTCATTTTAGTGGATTATGATTAAGGACTTCTTTAAGGACAAGCAACAGACTTAAAATTTTATAACAATTACTTTTTAAACAAATCATACTTTAAACCAAATGTTATGCGTTGCCCATAAAATTCTGCCTGCATGGTGCGTTCCTTTATACCTTGAAAATACCGAAGTGGTTGGTCCGTAATATTATTAACACTTGCATAAAGACTCAAATTTTTATTGAATTGAAACGAGGTGTTAAAATCTAGAAATAATTGGGTGTCATAATACCTATCATCAAAGGCACTTCCACCAATTTCATCAATATAACTATCAGAGAAATTCAGAGATAATCTGGCACTAAATTTTTTATCGTCGTAGGCTAGAGAACTGTTGAACATATTTGGTGCTGTATTTGGCAAACCTAGATCTGTTCGTTCTTCGCCATCTTCGTTTCTAATACCATCTGCTGTAGAAGTTAAATAGGTATAATTTAGATATATGCTAAAATTTTTGGCAAAACCTGGTAAAAAATCTAATTGGCGCTGTAAAGCAAACTCCATTCCAAAAATTGTCGCACCATCTCCATTTAAAGGTTGAAAAATTTCAAAACCAGAAGTATCAGCGCCAAAGGTTTCATCTGTTGTTTCCCCTTGAAAGGTATAAATAAATTTATCAATGTTCTTATAAAAGGCTCCGCCTGATAAAATTCCTATATTTCGGAAATAATGTTCTGCCATTAGATCAAAATTCATAGAAGTGGTGGCTTCTAAATTGGGATTCCCCACAAATATTTCTTGATCGCCAAAGACAATATCAAGTGACGGAACTAAATCTACATAATTAGGTCTAGCTAGGGTATTGGTCCAAGCCAAACGAATTATAGTTTGGTTGGTAATATCGTATTTAAAATGAATACCAGGCAAAAGATTTACATAGGAACTAGTTTCACTAATTTCTCCAATAATGTTTTCTTCATCTTCAATTTGATTACCTGTGGCAGTAATATTGGTAGCCTCTAAACGCATTCCTAAAAGAATACTTAATTTATCGGAAAGCTTTTGATTAGTCATGGCATAACCAGCAAATACGTTTTCTTGAACATCAAAATTGGCACGTAAAAACTCATCTGGAATGGATTCTCCATTGACCAAATTTAAAGCTCCCAACCATTCTTCACTGGCAAAAGAACCTATTAAATACTGACTACCCGCTAAATAACCTGCATCAGAATAATCTTTTACAGGTACATCGGCTAGCGTAGGAAAATCATCTTCTAAATCAAACTCAAAAAAATTATTATCTCGTATTTTAGATTTAAACCTTCCTCTTAGGCCGAATTTTAGGCTTCCCTCTCCTTGCCCAAAGATATCCGATGGTAGTTCAAAATTTATAAATGCGTTAAAATCTTCTTCTTTGGTAAATTGATTTTCTTCCGTAATCTCACCAAATTCAAAATTTTCTAAACTTAAAGCATCACTTGGATTAACTGCAGTAAATAAAGGAAATCTTGGGTTGGATGCGTTATTATTGATACTGTATTCCGATTCAAATTGGGCGTAACGTTCATTGAGTCGCTCTTCGGAAGCACTTGCAAAGGAAGTCATCCAATCTACTTTGAGAGCACCCCAAAGGTGATCACCACCCAAAGTATAGTTTTGCATGCGTTGATCTTCCAAACGGCGATTTTTATTTCTATTATTGTCTAAGCCCCCTTTGGTTTGCCTTGCCACTTCTACAGGAAAACGAGTGGGTACGCCATTGGCAATCGTAAAATCAGCTAACTCAATATCTTCAGCATCTAAAATTTCTTGCGCTAAGGCAAATCTATTTTCCCTATCATCCCTCCAGTTATACATGGTCTTTAGATAAATGGTATTATTGGCATCAAATTTATAATCCATATTTGCTGAAAAACTTCTACGTACGCGTTGTACTAAATATTCTCGTTGTTCAAATACATCGGTATAAGGGTTCACAGCTACTTCTTCTAAAATGGGTTCGCCGTCCGCATCATCAACGCCAGTGTAATACTCAAATTCATCCGTCCATTCCGCTTCAATATTATCCGAACCAAAATCATTATCGTTCATTGAGGCAGACAACATCCATCCAAATTTGCCATTTCCACTTCGGTCTCCTATTAAAAAAGAGCCGTTATAAATAGGTTTATTGGTAATCGTATTAATTCCAGAACCTAGAGTGGTAGATATTCTAAACCCTTGAGGAGACGATCTAGTGACCAAATTCACAGAACCTCCAAGCGCATCAGCATCCATATCTGGAGTTACTGCTTTACTTACCTCAATAGTTTGAATCATGTCCGAAGGAATTAAATCCATTTGTATGTTTCTGTTATCTCCTTCTGCGGAGGGAATTCTACTTCCATTTAAGGTCACAGAGTTTAATTGGGGAGAAAGTCCTCGAACAATAATGTTTCTGGCCTCTCCTTGATCTACTTGCATGGTAATTCCTGGAATTCTTTTGACTGCATCTCCTATATTAGCATCAGGAAATTTACCGATTTGATCTGTGGAAACTACATTGGTAATGTTTAGATTGTTTTTTTGAATATTTAAGGCTTTTGCTTGTCCGCTTAAGCCATAGGCAGTAACCTCTATCGCATCTAGTTCCATACTTTTAGGAGCTATAAAAATAGAAAGTTCAAGCGTTTCTTTTGATTTTACTACCACCTCTTGTTCCACGTCGGCATAGCCTAAGTAAGATACTTTTAAGGTATAGGTACCTGATGGAATTTCGACTATGGTAAATTTACCATCAAAATCAGCTATAGCTCCTTTAGCTAAAGACATTATTGTAACATTGGCTCCAGGGAGGTAAAGTCCATTTTCGTCCGATATAGTTCCCGTTATATTTCCCGATTGGGAAAATAGAATAAAGGGAACAAAAAAGAAAAGGAAATTTAAGAATAGGTTTTTCATTTTATAGGTGGTTTTATCTACCTACAAATAAAATACTTAGGTTTTATAAAAATTAATCTTTGAGTTTAAGGTTAATTTAAATTAAGGTAAAGAATTTAGGCATTTAAAGTTCTCTTAACTTTTAACTAACAAAAAAAATATTTGAGCCATTAAATCCAATGTAATAACAAAGTTTAGTCC
This sequence comes from Cellulophaga sp., assembly GCA_041738035.1. Taxonomy (GTDB): domain Bacteria; phylum Bacteroidota; class Bacteroidia; order Flavobacteriales; family Flavobacteriaceae; genus Cellulophaga. The sequence continues at coordinate 14,244 of JBGSQM010000025.1, read as the reverse complement.
ATAGAATCATCTCTGCATCAAATAAAACCATTGTTGCTTTATTGGATTTAGTGATTGACTAAAAAAAGGTTATTAGAATTAAAAAAAGCCATCAACGAAAATACCGTATCACCTTTTTCAATATTAAAAAATATGAAAGTTAAAGTTAAGATGTTGCTACATGTTAAAACTTAACATTCTTTAAGCTTAACACTGAAATAGTTTTGTCATTTAAACTAATAATATGAAAATGAAAAACTATTTAATGAACCAACAAAAAAGACAAAAAATTAAGTTTTGCATTACAATGATGGCGCTTCTAGGCAGTACCTTACTATCCTATGGACAGGCAACAAATGCTTCTATTAAAGGTGTAATCAAAGATTTGAGCGGAGAACCTTTAATGGGTGCCACCATTGTTGTTAAGAACAACGCTACTGGCTTTACTTCTGGATCGATTAGTAATGAAGATGGTAACTACAAAATACAACAGCTACCACTTGGCGGCCCTTACACGGTTACCGCTCAATACTTAGGCTTTCAAGAACGCATTCAGGAGGGTTTTACTTTAAATTTAAGTGATGTACTAACAGTAGATTTTATTTTACAAGAATCGGCTACAGCATTGGATGAAGTTGTGGTATCGTCAAATAATCTCTCGAAAAGAATTCAGCAAATAGGGGCTTCTACTAAAATTGGTGCTGATCAAATTAAAAACCTACCAACTGAGGGAAGAAATTTTACGAGATTAACTAGTTTATCGCCCCTGCAAGGTGGTGGAGATATAAATTTGGGTGGACAACGACGTACCTCTACGAACGTAACTATAGATGGTGTAAATTTTAGAAATACCCTAACTGCAGGAGAAATAGGTCGCGGTCCTTACACCATTTCACAAGAAGCCATTCGAGAATTTGAAGTGTCCACCAACGATTATGATGTAGCACAAGGACGTCAAGGAGGTGGTTCTATCACCTCAGTAACAAAATCGGGAACTAATGAATTAAGTGGGAGTGCTTTTTTTTATCATAGAGCAGATGCGCTGCAAAGTAAATTTACCATTCAAGGACAAGAGCGCGAGGCAGACTTTTATAATTCGCAATATGGTTTAAGTTTAGGAGGGCCTATTGTAAAAGACAAACTCCACTTTTTTATGGTCTATGAACGTCAAGATGCAGGTGATCCTCAATTTATAGGGAACATACAAAGTGATGATGATGCAAATAGATTAGGTATAACCCAAACAAACTTAGATCGTTTTCTGCAAATAGGTAGAGCTTCATACGGATTAAGTAATACGCAACAAATAGGGCAGTTTGATAGAGTTACCGAAGCCAATAACCTTTTCTTGAGGCTCGATTGGCAAATTAATGACAAACACCGATTAACCTTTAGAAATCTTTATAATAAATGGGATGATCCCTTTAGTGTCAACGATAACTCTAACATAGTTGTAGCAGAATCTTTTTCAGATTTTAATTCTCAAGAAAATAGCACTTTTCTTTCTTTGCGCTCTATGTTTTCTCCTAGTGTTACGAACGAATTTAAAGTTCAGTATCAACATGCCGAACGTATTTTTGAGCCTAGTTCACAACTGCCTTCACAGAATATTCCAAGGGCGATTGTGCAAGTACAATCTGTTTTGCCAAACGGCAATACAAATAATGCGAGCGTGCAATTAGGAGGGCAACGTTTTACCCCTGAAACTAATTTAGAAAAACAACTCCAGTTTGCAAATACTACCTATCTAAGTGCAGGTAAATTTAATTTTACATTCGGTACAGATAACCTAATTACCTATTTAGAAACCCAATTATCTAATGAGCAAAACGGTCGATTTTTCTTTGACTCGCTCGAGGATTTTGAAAATTTAAATGCTTCACGATATGCCCGAGAAGTTCCGTTACAAGGCTCATCATTAGTCAAACAAACGGTTTTCGATTTATCTGTATTTGGACAAGTAGAGTTTAATATTAATCCTAACTTAAACTTTACCGCTGGGGTGCGTTACGATGCCACTGCTTTTTTAGATGCTGCAGAATTTAATCCTTTAGTATTTAACGAATTGGGTATTAGAACCGATGAAAAACCTGAAGATTTTGATAATATACAACCAAGATTTCAATTGACTTGGAACGTAAAGGGAGCCAATAAAGATATTTTTAGAGTTGGTGGAGGTATTTTTAGTGCACAACCTCACTATTATGCGCAAGTTAACAATATTCAAAATAGTGGTACTTTATTGGGTGCTATTGATGTTACGGGAGCTAATGTACCTGTTCCTGATTTCCCTTCTTACAGAAACGACCCAAACACGGCTCCAGGCGTGCCTGCTGGGGTAACGCCGTTTTCTACCATCAACGCAGTAAGTTCAGATTTTGAAGTCCCTACCATTTATAAAGCCAATATTAATTACACGCATTTATTTGGGGATCGTTATAGCTTGGGGATTAATGCTATTTTTAGCCATACAGCTAATAATTACGTTTATCAAGAAGCAAATTTAGTAGCAGAGCCTTTTTTTTTAACACCTATTGAAGGGCGAGAGGTTTTCGTTCCGGTGAATACCATTCCTGCCAACGGAAGGGCAGATTGGACTAATTCTAGAATTTCAAATCAAATAGGTAGAACTTTAGTACTAACTTCTGATGGAGTTCTAGATAATGTGGCATTCGTAGTAGAAGGTTCGGCAAAAATAGGAAATGATGGGTATGTGAATGCTAGTTTTACCCTAAATAGATCAAAAGATAATTCGTCCTACAACTGTTGTGTGGCCAATACTTCTACCTTTCTACCCGTATCGGGAGATCCACGAGATTTAAATTACGGATTTTCAGACAATCATTTTGATACTAAAATGGTCGTAAATGGAGCGTCTCCAACTTGGAAAGGATTTACATTTGGTGCCACTATAATAGGTGACGGAGGATCTCGATTTTCTTTTCAAAATGGAGGAAATAGAAGTACAAACGGAGACTTTAATTTAAGCAATGAAATTGCCTATATTTTTGATCCAAATAATCCGAGCACCCCACAAAATATTATAGACGGATATAATGAAATATTAAACAATCCAGAAACTCCACAGGGCTTCAAAGATTATCTACGAAATAGTTTTGGTTCTTTCGCAGAGCGTAATGGTGGAAAAAACCCGTTTAGGGCTATAGTTGATTTACGACTGCTGAAAAGTTTTAAAATTCCAAAAACTAAACAGGCTTTAGAATTGTCTGCTGATGTTTTTAATTTCATGAACTTACTTAATAAAGAATGGGGCCGAACCAATAATTTTAATAGAACTACCAATCTAATGAATACCACTGGTTTTGACCAAACCACTAGTAGCTATCAGTATAATGTAAATACTGGAGTTGCTGTAGAGCCAATTAATGGAACTCCTTGGCGCTTGCAAATAGGGGCACGATACTCTTTTAATTAAGTGTTTATTTAGTTTTAAGGAAAAGGAATTGGGCTGAAACAGTGCCCAGTTCTTTTTTATTAAAAATAGTTGAGTTGTTCTAAACTAAAAATTTTAATTCATAGAAAAATCATGAAAAAAATAATCATAGCAACGCTTACCATATTACAATTTTTATCTGCGGCAATAGCGCAAGATAAATCGTTTTCTAAACATGTAATTTTAATTTCAGTAGATGGTTTTCGACCCGATTTTTATTTAGAAGAAAAATGGCCAGCACCCAATCTTAAAAGTATGGCTAAAGAAGGTACTTATGCTTTAGGAGTTCGGAGTGTTTTTCCATCGGTAACTTACCCATCACATACCACCATTATAACAGGTGCATACCCAGCAACACATGGTATTTACTACAACAGCCCTTTTGAGCCCGACGGAGAAACTGGGCGATGGTACTGGGAAAGTAGTCTTATTAAAACAGCAACCCTTTGGGATGCTGTACGTAAATCTGGTAAAAAAAGTGCAAGCTTAATTTGGCCCGTTTCTGTTGGCGCCCCTATAGATTATAATATTCCAGAAGTTTGGACTTTAGATCGCAGCTATGGCAGAATTGAACCTATGAGAGACAACGAAACGCCAAAAGGACTTTTACAAGAAATGGAACTTGCAGTTTTGGGGAAAATGGATACCATTACCTTTAGTGGGGATTATTTAAATCGTGAAGATCGTACTGGCGAAATGGGGGCTTATTTATTAGAGAAATATCAACCTAATTTAATGACGATACATTTAATCGCTACGGATCACTTTCAGCATGAACAAGGTAGAGATGGGAAAAAAGTATATTTGGCAATTGCGGCAGTAGATCGTGCTATTGGGAAGATTGTAGAAGCTGCTGAGCGTTCAAAAATACTAGATCAAACCACATTTATAATAACGGGTGATCATGGTTTTGTGGATATTCACTCTGCCTTTAGTCCTAATATATGGTTAAAAGAGGAGGGATTAATTAATGAAACAGAAGGTAAATTCGACTGGAAAGCACAATTCCACACCTCTGGGGCAGCGGCTTTTTTGATGTTAAAAGATAAAAATGATAAAACCACACTAGAGAAAGTAAGAAAAAAACTAAATGCACTACCAACTGCTTACAAAAAATTGTTCCGTGTCGTTGAAAGGTCTGAGCTAGACGCTATAGGGGCAGACCCAAATGCTATTTTAGCATTAGCTCCAATACCTGGGGTTGCTATATCGAGCTCTTTAAAAGGCGACATAATTACTCCTAGAAGTGGTGGAACACATGGATATTTTCCTGATTTTGATCAAATAGAGACCGGTTTTGTGGCTTGGGGTGCAGGAATTTCTTCTGGAAAAGAAGTGCCTAAAATGGGATTAGAAGATATAGCACCATTAATTAGCCAATTATTAGATCTAAACTTTAAAACAGAAAACGGTATTCTTTACCCTGGAATACTAAATAGTAAGAATTGATTTTTTCTTAATAATGGTTGATATGGTTTGACGGGTGGCCCCTGCAAGGTCACCCAAATCTTTTTGAGTCAATAATTCAAATAACAAAAATTGCTCTCCTTTTGCGCTATATACGGGTGTATTGAAAAGTTTTATAATGTATGAAATTCTTTCCTCAATTTTATTTCCCATTATATTTCCCATTTTCTTTTCAGAAATACACCATCGCTTCAAAAGGTAAGAAATAAACCAGTCAGAAAGTTTTGGGTCATGAATAATCGTTTTTTTAAAAAAGGAAAGTTCATAAATTCTAATTTTAGTATCAATTAAGGTTTTTGAAAATTCAAAGAACTGACCATTTAGGTATCTTAAGTTTCCAAAAAAATCACCTTTTTGAAGAATATCATACACATATTCTTCACCTTGTTCAGAGTAACTGCCTAATTTTACAGCACCAGAAACTATTTCATATATAAAACCTTCATTGTTAGGCGGTCGGTAAATATGACTATTCTTTTCAATAACAACTTCTGTAATATTAAGGTTTTTTTGATTCTTAAATATATCTAACAAATACGTGTAAAAGCAAAAATAGTTGTAGGTATCATTATTTGGACGTAGCATTAGTTGATCCTCAATTGTTAGGATCGTAAAATTAGATGAGAAAGATTAAAAAATAGTTATTTAAATATTATTAGATGGTTGTTTATGATACCGAATTCATTTAAATTTTTTTTGTTTTATTTATATCCTAGGTATCGCAATCACATTTTACACTCTAAATTTGCCATTTTTGAGTACCACAGCTTGTGCGATGCTGCTACAAAAAGACTTTAGTAGGAAAAAAAAGATAAAATTCTCATTCTCAAATAAAAACTTTAAATAACTTCAGCGCCAAAATTGTAGTTAAATATTTAGGTTACCTCCTTTATTCTTAAATGCCGTCCGCTACTACTTTATCACTAATTATTTTTACATTTAGTTCGGCTGAATATTCTAAAGTTTTTTTCATTTCTTAGGGAAAGATTTGCCTATTATTACTCGTGTAGTCTTTCAGATGATTTAAGGAATTACTTAAGTTGGATAAACGGAACCTTTCAAATTCAGTTAAAAAGTTGTCGTTGTTTTTAATTAATATCATATCAGCTAAATATGTTGAACTTTATAAAATAATCATAAGCGCTACACCTAAAGTGTTGCTCCCCAAAACTCTTTAATTAAACAAGCTTTGAATGAACCCAGAATTCAAATCTATTTGAAAGTGTTTGGATGGTTTTCCGTGGAGATGTTTTTGAAATATTTTACCCCATAATTCAAATTCTCTTATTCCAGATGACTTCAATTGCTCGCAAACCAATTTGTATTGCTCTAATCTTTTTTTTCCTATGTGATCGTGAGCAAGTTCATCTGCTAATCTAAGCCTATAAAAATCATGTATCATATCGATGCCAGTCCATTTCTCGAAATCCTCTATTTTGAATCCTGTATCTTTTAATAATTTTTGTAAATCATCTTCGTTTGATGTTGTTTTGGAAACCAATAACAAATCTTTACCAGTAGTGTTTTGCAATTGTTTAGCAAATGAAAATGACCAATCTGAAGATAATAATCGTAATCTAATTAATTCTTTTAGATGATAGTCTGTAAATTCCAGATAATTTTTTGATGCTAAAATATCTTTATTCCATATATTTTTTTCTTCATTAACTTTTAAAAAATTATACTCTTTTTCGTATATACTAAAGAAAGATTCGAAACCAAAAACGCTATCTAACACTATTGTTTCTAACTCCAAAAGATTATTGCTGTTTTGCTTAATAATTTTATAAGCTGGCATATAAGACCCTAAAGATGGAGTTTGTATATTAACCAGTATATTTCCTTTTTTACCTGTAATTACCCCAGTATCATTCAAATGCATATGACCTCCAACATGAACTTTTAAGCCTATATCAGCAAAAGTTTCACCTACTAATGTATTAGGTATTCTTTGAGCTTGAAATGTATTCACTCCAAAAAGAGCTTTCATATCTTCGGAGGCTTCATCATTAAATTCTACCATTGGGTAATGACTAAATGCAATTAAAGTTTTTTTCAATCTATTTGCTTCTTCTACTACTTTTTTGGTCCAATCAATTAAGTGTTTCTTATATATGAGTACCTCATTGTAACCAACCCCTGAGTTACTAAAACTCGTAGTATCTTCTTTTGGAATGTATACATTGGCATCTAAAGCCAATAACCACAATCCGTCGACCGGTTCTACGACATAACTAACGTCAGGCAAGATGGGGCCATTTTTACCAAGGTGAAATATTCTTTGGTTTATTTTGGAAGCTTTCAAGGCTTTTCTAAAATTATAGTTTTTGTATTTGTAGTTCGAGAAAGGAGTTGCCCAGTATTTGTATGATTTATTTGGCGAGAATCCATGATCACTTAGCTCCTTAACAATTTCTTCATATCCCCATTCCTTTAAATCCTCGATAACTAGTGCGTTGTTTTCTTTTTCTAAATCTAAAGTAGGTGTTTCTTTTAAACTTGTTACACGTTGAGCTTTTCCGTTCTTTCCTAAAAAATCGCGCTTGTTTCCTTTATTACCGAAAGGATGTGTAGGATCGTGATTACCAGTAATCATAAAAAAAGAGACTCCGTGTTTTTCTTTGTAGGTTTTCAATATTTTATTTAACGCTTTGATGTGTAATGGTTGACCATCATCACTAAAATCGCCTGGCAAGGCAATTATTTTTATTTCTCTTTTTACAGCGTCATCAAGCGCAGCAATTAGGGCAAAATAGTTTTCATTAAACAAGCGTGTGGAATGCACTTGAGACTTCATAGTTCTAAGCAACACCTCTTTATTATCCCCAATACTTGGTAAACTATTGAAACTTTTGTCTTCAAAATTTGGAAAAACGTCTGAAAAATGAATATCAGCCATAAAGGCTATTTTTAGCTCATTTGTTTTTAATACCCGTTCCGTTTTGCAGCCCAATAGAAAGAAAATCAAAATAATGCATATAAAATTCTTTTTCATCTATTAGTATTCTCTTATTCTTTCATACCGTTCATTTTCAAAACTGATTTTATAGTCGGACTTAAAAAGGGTACTCGGTCTATAATAATCTGTGGTAATAATTTGTGCGCCAGAGGCTTTCGCCTTTAAAAAACGTGAATAATCGTTATTTCTTGCCTCTTGAGTATCACTATCGGCTCGAGTACGTACCATATAACCCAGCGCTACCAAAGTTTTTATTTTTTCAAAATCTTTTATGGGATCGTTAATTATTCTAAATGCTGCCTCAGAATTTCCTTCTTCTTGGTTCACAAACAATGTAGCACCCTTTAATTGAGGAAATTTATTTAAATATAAGTTTAGTTTGGTATTGCCTTCATCCAAGACAAACAAAAACTTTCCTTTTACGTCCTCTAGTTTTGGCCATCCGTCTTTAAGTACAGCCTCCTCCAAACTGCTTCTGCTACCTCTTACCAAATCTGGAGTAATTAGCTTTTCATCAGGAAAAACAGCTTTAATTTCGTCATCCAAATTTTTAAGAGCATCTTCATCGAAGACCAAAGGATCTCTCGTCTGTGGTACCTTTGCATCTTTAGTGTTGATGGTAATGATAATTGGGGTATGATTGCTATGGATATTCGACCATTCTTTTAATTCGTTCAAAGCATCATTGAACAGTAATTGATGACTTCTAAAATCGACTTCTTGTATATGAAAAACTTTGAGTCCTGGTACTTTCAGTTTTTCTTCCTCATCAAATGCAATGGGTGTATTTCCGCTAGCACGAACAATATCTAAGCCTGAAGGATTAGAATAATAGCCCCCTTCGGGATCGTTAAAGACATCTAGCTCTAAACTACGAAGCCCTACATTTAATTGGGCTGTTAATGAAATATGTTCATACTCCAAACTACTTAAAGATGGGTTTAAATTTAACAAATAATTCATTATTGGTTTTTCTATACCAATTTTATAACTATTATGACTCCCAATAACTTGAATTTGATTTAACCGGATATTTACTTTTTTGGGTTCATTATTAAAAAATAGTGTGGAAGATATAAGTAAAAACAATGTGCAGAAAGTTTTCATAATTTTAGAATAATTTAGGGTTACTTCTTAATTAATAATCGTTATTGCTAATGGTATTATTTATAGTTTTCAAAAAATGATTTAAAAAAAAGGCAAGAAATAAAAATTCTTGCCTTTTTTTAATGTATTATATTTTTTAATAGCCAGGATTTTGAACTAAAAAACCTGGTTGATTAGAAGATCCATCTATAGCTCTTTGAGGAATAGGGAACAATCTTTTATTGACGTCGCTATCGTCCTTACCGGTCCAACTATCTTCATATTTACCAAAGCGTATTTGGTAGGTTCTTCTAAGTCCTTCCCAATATAATTCGAATCCACTCTCACGGAATAATAGATCAAGATTTATAGCTGTTAAGGGAGCAGGGGTTTGAGATGGGCGTGCATTTCTTGAAGTTCTCAGGGTGTTTACATCCGCTAAAGCTCCAGCATTATCTCCTTTTCTTAACTTGGCCTCCGCACGCATCAAATAAATTTCTCCTAAACGCAACAAAACGATATCCACGCTACTAAATGCACAACAATTAGGAGCTGTGCTGCTAAATTGATATTTAGAAAACCGATATCCGGTATTGTGCAAGCTACCCGCATCAGAAAAATCTATATCAAGGGTGTGGTCAACATAAGCCAAGCTGGCACCTGTAGTTCTTCTATTAATAACGGGATATATTCTTATTTTTCCATCTGGGCAGGTAAGAATATTTCCACCAGCATCTCTTCTAGGTCCCCATATTGTGTTTCGGAGTATTCCTCTATTGATTTGGAAACTTTTAGCATCTACGCAATAGAAATTTTCAGAATCGTTTGTTGGATTAATCCCTGTTAAATTTCTTATGTTTTCTGGGATAATGGTATTTTCTTGAAAAAAGCGTGCATCGGCCAAGGCGGGATCTACAGTACCATAAGCATCTACCCAAGTTTGATAAAAATCTGGAGTAAGGGCGGCTGCATCTGTACCTCTTGTGTTTGGAAATTCTGGTCTTGGAACTAGGTCTCCTGAAATAGACCAATAAGCCCATCGACCGTGTTCGCTTTCTAAAACTCCTCTTTGGTCTAACGAAAAGATAATTTCACTATTTGTATCATTGTTATCATTGAACAATTCAAAATATTCGGGAGACAATGAGTAGGGACCAGCTATTATATCATTAGTATATTGTAAAACTTTATCCATATCGGCTGTTGTAAAATCAGATGTTCCGTAAGGATTTCGATATACCGCAGCATTTAAATAAAGTCGCGCAAGTAAAGCTTTTACTGCATCTCTAGTAAATCTACCTTTACCCTTGTTGTTGTTAATTACATCAACGATTGACAATAATTCAGTTTCTAAATAATCGACCGCTTGTTGTTCTCTAAGAATTTCAGATAATTGATTTGGACTCTCTTTTTTAAAAACTATGCCCCAATTGTCAAGCATCAACAAATTGAGGTAAGCTTTAGCAGCAATCATTTCGTAAAGTGCATCTTGCGCCATAGCATCTCCAGAGGCTGCTTCTGGTTTTAACCTATCAATAGCAATTATAGCTTCTGAAATCGAGGAAGAAATATCGTTCCAAGTGTCTCCCACTAAGCTATTGGTAGGGGTCATTAAATGCTGGTGAACCGCTATAAACTTACCCCCGTCAAACCAATCTCTCCCTCCACGAAAAGGAAGAATAGCTTCGTCAGATGCAATCTCTTGGAGGCCAAAATTACGAGTGTGTAACCAAACGTTACGAAAACCACCATAAACGGGCGCTAAAGAACCACTAACAATTTCGGCTTGACCAGTACCTGTAAGTGACTCATCAAGTACCTTTTCCTCTAAATCCGTACAGCTCATGAATGCAAATAAAAATGCAATAATTAGTGCTGTTTTATTAAATTTTATATTTCTCATTTTATTTTTTTTAAAATTATAAATAGGTTTTTTTTAGTTTAAAAGGCTACATTAAGTCCAAATAAAAATGTTCTGGCTCTTGGATACGTAAAACGATCGATACCAAAGGTTTGTATTCCACCAGAGGTGCTTCCTGTATTCACTTCAGGATCAAAACCTGTGTAATCGGTAATAACAAATAAATTTTGACCTGTTAACGAAAAACGAATATTTTGAAGTAGTTTACTCAAACCAATGGCTTCGGGTTTAAGGTTGTACCCCAACGTTGCGTTGTTTAATCTAAGGAAAGAACCGTTTTCTAGATAACGAGTAGATACGGTATTAGAATTGCTTAACGACTCTTCTGGAAACTGTACGGCAAAATCTGTAGTGTTATTGGATCTGCCCAACTGTGCTTTGCTAAATAAAGACATCGTGGTATGGTTGTAAACATCGTTACCTGCTACGCCATTAAAGTTTAACCCTAAATCAAAATTTTTGTATCTAAAGTTCATATTAAAAGCATAAATAAGGTTAGGAATGGCACTTCCAACAACACTACGATCGTTGTCTAAAATTGCGCCGTCGCCATTAGTATCTACAAATTGGTTACGACCATCGGGGCCAATACCATCAAATTGAAGCATATAAAATGCGCCAATAGGCTCATTGTTAATGTATCCATTAATTGTTGCACCAGTTTGCCCTGCCCCTTGTGCTGCCCCTGTAGTAAGTACAGAATAGGGAGAATCTTTTACTTTATTTTGTATAAAGGTAACATTGCCCCCAATGTTATAAGAAAAATCATTTTGAGTATCGCTATTATAATCCAAAGCTAATTCAACTCCGTTATTTTGGATTACCATATCATCTATATTCGTCCAAAATAATGAAGTTGGCTGAATAGGGTCGGAAGGGACTACTTCTAATAAGATGTTGGACGAACGTTTATTAAAATAATCTAAAGTACCTGACAATCGGTTGTCAAGAAGTGCAAAATCAACTCCAAAATCTATCTGACTTGAAACTTCCCATTGCAAATCAGGATTTGCCAGACGTGTAAATGTTATTCCGAATGGGTAGCTTTCAATAGTATTCCCATCTGCATTGATAGGGTAAATATTCGTACTTCCACCCCCTGTGATTAACCTATCTTCCGAAAAGCTAGCTTTAGTTATTTTAGATGGAATTTCTTGATTTCCGGTAAGACCCCAACTAGCACGAAACTTTAAGCTGTTAAAAACCGAGTTATCCATAAAATCTTCATTACCAATATTCCATCCTAAAGCAACAGAAGGAAAATAACCATATTTATTGTTGTCCCCAAATTTGGAAGAACCGTCTGCTCGCAAGGTAGCCGTAAATAGGTATTTATTGTCGTACCCGTAGTTTACTCTACCAAAAAATGACTGTAACTCGTTTTTTTCAGCAAGTGAGTTTACTGATGTTGGATTGGTGTTTGTACTGGTCTGGTCTTGAAACTTAGGTTCAATATTGTTATTCGCAAAACCTCTAAAAGTAACTTGTCTGTCTTCTATAAAAAAGGTTTGAAAAGAATGACCCGCCAAAAAAATTAAATTATGAACATCATTTTTCCAAGTATAGGTGAGGGTATTTTCCACCAATTCATTGGTGTTTTTGCTAATAGAATTTTCTAAAAATCCGTCCGAAATATTAGATTCATTTACCACTTCCGGAAAAGGCTTATACTGCACATCTTTGTTGGTTAAGGAGTAATCTACTCCAAGATTTAACTTATATACTAAACCATTTATCACTTCAATTGATGGCGAAATAAATGCTAAAATACGGTTGTTTATAGCTAAATCGCTATAGAGATCATTTCGGGTTAATGGATTTAATGCATTGGTATTCAGTAATGTAGGAATACCTTCTGTAAGTGCAGGTACTGTTGGGTTTAAACTCAGCATATCGTTTATAGTTCCGGTGATTTCGGGTCGTAAATTTTCGGTACGGACTGCAGTAAGGTTGTAATCTATGTTTAACTTTCCATTAAATGCTCTTTGATTCAAATTTAATTTTCCTGAATAGCGTTTAAGTTCACTATTATTTAATATACCTTCTTGATCTTGAACTCCTAATGAAGTGAAGTAGGAAAATTTTTCATTGGTAGCTCCACTCATTGAAAAATTAATGTCTTTTGATAAAGCTGATTGACTTAACTCCTTTTGCCAGTCAGTATTACCTCCAAAGTCTTCCAAGGTACCTCCGATAGCTACCACTTGGCTACGAAATTCTTCTGCATTAAATACATCTAAGGTTTTAGAAATAGAGGATAAAGCAGCAGATACTGAAAAATTCATTTCAGTTTTTCCAGATTTTCCTTTTTTGGTGGTAATAACCACAACGCCATTAGAGGCTCTAGATCCATAAACCGCAGTAGCACTTGCATCTTTTAGAACATCAATACTTTCAATATCATTTGGGTTTAAAAAATTTAGTGGATTGGTATCCACACCAATACCGGAATTGTCGAGTAAAAAACCATCTACTACATAAAGGGGTTGTGTTCCAGAGCGTAAACTACCAATACCTCTTATAATTACATTTTGAGTTGCACCTGGTTCTCCACTATTTGCAGCAATGTTTACCCCGGCTAGTTTTCCTTGTATAAGCTCACCTATATTGGCAACAACTCCTCTATTAAAATCTTCACTTTTAACAGAAGCTATGGCACCCGTTATGTCCGACTTCTTTTGAGTTCCATAACCTACTACAACAATATCATCTAGCTGAGTTGCATCAGGGTCTAATGAAATAGGTAGCAATGAATAACTTTCTAGCGTAATTCTTTGAGATTTCATTCCTATAAAGGATACTTCCAAGATATCGCCAATTTCAGCTTCAATAGAAAAATTTCCATCAAAATCGGCTATCGTACCTTTAGTTGTTCCTACAACCAAAACACTTGCTCCTGCTAATGGGATGTTTTGATTGTCTTTTACTACGCCTTTAATTACATTTTGAGTCCAAGAAGTAGTGGTTAAGCCAAAAAAAATGGCTAGCATCATTATATTCAGTTTGTTTTTCATTTTCATGGTGTATTTAAGAATCACAAAGTAACGGGGAAGAATTGTGAAGCTTGTAAAGCTAATATGAAAGAAAAATTAACATATTTTAAAACTAATGTTTGCTGTATGTAAATTTTAAATTAGCTTAAAATTAATATTTTTTGAACTGTATAGAATACTCAATGTTATTAAGCATTCTTTTAAAATTTAACTAAAAAATGAAACTTACATTAAGTTAATGATGATTTAATTGCATATCCGCTTAGCTTCCAGTCGTCGTAATGCTTGCTATTACTAGTCTATCAAACATTCTGTCTCCAAAATACCTTCTATTGAGCTTATAAATGAATTCATTGAGGTATAATTGTAAATATTTTCTTTTTAT
>JBGSQM010000049.1:0-20149 GCA_041738035.1 Cellulophaga sp. | reverse complement strand
ATACCCTCAATAAATGTATCATAATTCAATTGATACATCTGAAATTTTTAACCCCAGAAAAAGCTGCAGCTCCTATATTTTAACGAGTAGATTTGCCTATAAAACTATTAGGTGGCTAGTATGATTTACGTTTTTTGGTGTAATTTTTAATAAATGAAAATTGTTTGCTATTTCCAATTTATATGAAAGTACCATCGTTTAATTGTTTTTATTTTTAATGTTGCCATCTCGTATTGCCCCGATTTTGAGGATTACAATATAACTAAATAAAAAAGTTTTAACGAAGTTTGCCAAACGGGCAACTACTTATTTTTACCGACACAAAAGAAGCTGAACCATTATATAATCATGTTAATACTAAATTTCAATTAAACAAATTTGGTGTTTACGATAATATTCCTTTGTGATAAATGAGCAAAACTTTTTCTTTTCTTTTTACGAAGTAAAAATTGTAAACATAGGAGTAAATAAAGCCCGCCCTTTTTTGCAGCAGCAAGAAATAAGTTGTTGCCAATTGGTGATCAACCCTCAGAGCTTTTCAATACAAACACTAAAGTGTATAGAAAAAAATTATTACATAGCTGTGGAAATGTAAAATTACATAGAAAAAGATTGTTTAGATAAAAATTCTGTTTCCTATCCTTTAGTTTTAAAGTATCTTCGTGATCTTAAAAAACAAAATTTAGCTACACAGAACTACAATGAAGTTTTATTTAAAAACTAAAGACTACTCCGTTACTCAAGAAGAATTTGAGCTTCATTATGATAATGAATTGGATATGCTTGCGACCTATCCACAACCAGAAAATTTAGACCCCTATTACGAGAGTGAAGCATACATTTCTCATACCGATGCTAACAAAACAATTACCGATAAAATATACCAATTTGTAAAAACTAGAAATTTAAAAAACAAAATACGTATTGTCAATAAGCATACAACCAACAAAAATTCGTTATTAGATGTGGGCGCAGGCACAGGAGATTTTTTACAGTATGCAAAAGAACAAGCTTGGAAAATAAACGGGGTAGAACCAAATACTAAAGCCAGGATGAAGGCTTTTGAAAAAGGAATTTTATTACAGAACTCTTTGGAGGATTTTACAAATGAAACATTTGATGTAATTACCTTATGGCACGTTCTAGAACATTTACCTAACTTAAACCATCAAATAACTAGACTAAACAATTTATTAAAACCTGATGGTACTTTAATTATTGCGGTTCCCAATTATAAATCTTATGATGCCCAATATTATAAACAGTACTGGGCAGCATTTGACGTCCCTCGGCACCTATGGCATTTCTCCAAAAAAGCAATCACGAAGTTATTTAATAAAGAAAATATGAAAATTATAAAAATTTATCCAATGCCATTTGATGCTTTTTATGTTTCACTTTTATCCGAGAAATACAAAAGGGGTAAACAACGCTTCCTTCCAGCGTTTGTTATTGGTTTAGCATCAAATATCAAAGCTTGGAATTCAAATGAATATTCTTCCTTAATATATGTCATTAAAAAATCAAAAAACCGATTTTAAGCCGATTTCCGCAGTCTTCTCGCCGCCTTTCAGCCCTATAGATGGAAATCATTAAAAAGACTCAATAGAAGATGGCAAAATAAGTCAATTTTAATAAGAAAAGCTTATGCGTCGTGCAACTTCAATAGCAAATTCTTATCACTGTACTTTTGTCCCTAAATTTCCGATATGTTGTTGCTAAGCCTCCCTGCATCAATTTTGGCAACACCAATTTCTTTAGTCCCAAACTTTTGCAATAAATCAAAAAGCTTTTCTATTTTTGCACAATATTTTTAAAAACAAAAGATGAAAAAATTAATAATGGCATTTGTGGCTATTACTGCACTATCATGCCAAGAAAGCAAAATTGGATTTATTGATAATCAAAAAATTATGACCGATTATCAAGAAAAGAAAGATTTAGAGGCTAAATTTCAAGTTAAAGTAGATGCTTTAACTAAAAAGAGAGATAGTATTTCACAATCTTTTCAAATGAGAGCACAATCTTTTCAGGCTAAGGCCCAAAGTTTGCCAACAGCCCAAGCAGAACAGGAATACGCCCAATTACAACAAGAGGGACAATTCATCGGCCAACAATTACAACAAGAAGAACAAAAATTACAAGGTCAAAACCAAACTGAAATGGATAGCATCATAAGTAAGGTAAAAAAAGAGATTAAGTCCTATGGAAAAACTAATGGCTATACTTTTATCTTAGGCGGCGGAGATGGTGGAAGTGTTCTTTACGGTAATGAAGCAAAGGACGTAACTACACCCATTTTAAAAATGCTGAACGACAAATACAATAAATAATTTCTAGCTCAGGCACAAGTTCAAAAACCAAGAATTAACATTTTAGAACATAGAAAGCCTCAAAGAAATTTGGGGCTTTATCTTTGTAAAAATAGGCTCAAAAGAATCTTAAAGCTCTAAAAAATTTGAAAATTTACTAAATTCGAACTTTTGTAAAGCACTAATCAAAAAACCCAGAACCCACTAACAACCTAACCTTGAAGTAAAAACACCAAAAACATCGCTGGTATAAAATAAATAGCGATTGTTTTAGCACCTTCATAATCCTTTGCCATTCTTTGTCCAAATAAAAGCATTAATAAAGCAATACACGAAAGTAGTGCCCCATAGAAAGCCAAGTCCGTTTGTTTCATCGCAATGATTTGATAAATACCTGCAATACAGAGCAAACCAGCAATAATTTCAGTAATTAAAACAATACCTAATAAAATCGGAACGCTATTTTTTAAAATACTTTTAGCAAAATGTTGCTTTAACCACGATAAATTCCCCTTCCAATCGATAATTTTATCGATACCACTCTGTAAAAATGTGATGATTAAAAAAAGAAGTAATAATAGTTCCGTAGCATTGTTAAGGATAATTTTCATGGCTTAGGTTTTATAATGCTTCTGCGGTTTTATGCAGCAATCGTGTTAGTTTTATGGATAAATCGGTAAAAATTATTTTAGCATTACCGTTTCGTTCAATATGATATATAGCTTTTTCTAGCTCTTCAATAATTTCAAATATATTATTTTCATTGACAAATGGCGCGAACTTAGACAAATCAAAATTATCCATATGAATTTTCATAAAGGCAAGTTCCTGTACATTGTAATTAATAAGCATGGCTTGCCTAAAAATAAAAATGCAATACAACAAAAATTTTTTTTGTATTTCTCTACCTGTTTTAGCAACCTCATTACTCCACAAGATTAAATCATGAATTACAGCCTTATTGCCTTTGGCTTTAAAAGCGCTACGAACCCATTGTACAAACCATCTTTCGAAGACTATATCTTCCGAATCGTTCCGCATTAAATCCAAAGCCTTATTATAATTTCCATTCGCCTCATTCGCCAATCGCAATGCCTGTTCTCTTGATAGACCATGAGCGATAAGCCCTTTGGCAATAGCATCATTAGCTAAGGGTGGAAAATGCAGCACCTGACATCGAGAACGAACAGTTTGTATTATTTGCTCTTCGTCTTCCGCTATCAAAATAAAAACAGTTTTATCTGGCGGCTCTTCAATAAGTTTCAACAGTTTATTAGAAGCAGCGATATTCAATTTATCTGCCATCCAAATAATACAAATTTTATAACCGCCTTCATAAGATTTTAAGGCTAATTTCTTAACAATATCTTGAGCTTCATCGACCCCAATTTGCCCTTGTTTTTTTTCTATATCTATCAGCCGATACCAGTCAAATAAATTACCATAGGGCTGTTCTTTTACAAAACTTCTAAAATCGGCAATATAATGATCACTAATTGGGTGGCTCTTAACCTTATCGGAAGTTGCCACCGGAAAAACAACATGCAAATCAGCATGGGTCAGTGTACCACATTTCAGATAACATGCATTTCTTTCTTGTTCATTATTATCGGCAGTTACAGTACAAAGTATATGTTGCGCATACGCAATTGCCATAGGCAAAGTACCCCTACCTTCCAAACCGACAAATAATTGCGCATGCGGAATTCTTCCTGCATTTGCACTTAAAATAAGGTGATTTTTAATATGGTCTAGACCCAGAATACTATCAAATAACATAGCCCAAATATAGTGTATTTGAAATAATGTGTATATAACATGATAATCCTTTTTAAAATACTGTTTATTGATTTCAAAATGTATTTTGATTCATAAATTCACAAAACCAAACTAAAATAAACATTGTTTTAAAAAAACATAAATAATAAGCCCGTTTGAACAACACGAGCTTAATAGAAATTTTTACATTTGTGACTATACAAAAAGTTTAAAAATGAAAACAATCGACGATTTTAATTTCAAATCAAAAAAAGCATTAATCAGGGTAGATTTTAACGTTCCTTTAGATGCAAACCTAGATATAACCGATGAAAGCAGAATTGAAGCAGCAAAACCGACAATCATCAAAGTATTAGAAGATGGTGGTAGTGCTATTTTAATGAGTCATTTAGGACGACCAGACGGAAAAGTAAATCCGTCTATGTCGCTAAAACATATTTGTGAAACCGTGTCCAAGATTATTGGTGTAAATATAAAATTTGCGGATGATTGCATTGGTGAAATAGCTCAGGATGCGGTAAAAAATTTAAAATCGGGTGAAGTTTTATTATTAGAAAACCTTCGTTTTCATGCTGAGGAAGAAGATGGGGATAGAGCATTTGCTGAAAAACTTTCCAAATTCGGCGATATTTATGTGAATGATGCTTTCGGAACGGCACATAGAGCACACGCCTCTACCACTATTGTTGCAGACTTTTTTCCCGAAAATAAGTGTTTCGGATATTTAATGACAAAAGAAATTTTAGCCATAGACAAGGTGATGAAAACGGGAGAAAAACCAGTCACCGCAATTTTAGGAGGCTCGAAAGTATCGTCAAAAATTACAATTATTGAAAACATTTTAGATAAAATAGATCACCTCATTATTGGCGGAGGCATGACTTATACTTTTATTAAAGCGCAAGGAGGAAAGGTCGGTAATTCCATTTGCGAAGATGACAAACAAAAACTAGCCTTGTCAATTTTAAAGCATGCCAAAGAAAAAGGCGTTCAAGTACATTTACCTGTTGATGTAATAGCTGCTAATGATTTTAATAATAATGCAGACACTAAAATGGTTCCTGTCAATGAAATCCCAGATGGTTGGCAAGGTTTAGATGCAGGACCAAAAACCCTAGAAAGTTTTAAGGAAATTATTTTAAAATCTAAAACCATACTTTGGAACGGGCCCATTGGTGTATTTGAAATGCCAAACTTCGCAAAAGGCACTATTGCCATTGGTGATTTTATTGATGAAGCGACTAAAAACGGTGCTTTTTCTTTAGTAGGCGGTGGCGATTCTGTTGCTGCCGTAAAACAATTTGGTTTTGAAGATAAGGTAAGTTACGTTTCCACTGGCGGCGGTGCTATGTTAGAAAGTCTGGAAGGTAAAATTTTACCTGGTATTGCTGCAATACTATAAAAATTAATACGTTATCGATAACAGGACTTTTAAAATATAAAGTCACTTTAAGAAATAAAATTTTATTTTCTGCAAAAAAAAGACGATTTTCGTCAACTGCTATATTTTAAGGGTCTTGTTATGATACGAAAAAAGTTTGTCTATATTAGCTTAATAGCCACCATCTCCTTCTATGCGAATAGTTTTGCACAACAGGAAATATCATTAACAGAATTTTCGGATATTAATGAGGATCCCAGTGCAACCTTACGCAATACAATGTCACCAATTGTAAAAAAAAATAATGTAATCCTTCCAGTTATTACTACGGCACCTCTCAACCCTTCTGCAATTTTTGTAATTAAAGGAGAAAAAACCAACTTACAAGATCAACCATTAGCAGCAAAATACGATAGTCTTTGGTTAAAAGAAATGGCAGATAGCGCCAGTCTATTTGAAGAGATGTACGAAGAAGTTTCCACCCTTACAATTGATGAAAACTTCTTAGCAACGGTAGATACCGAAACCTTGAAACTTCGTTTAAAAAAATTAAACCAAAAAACACCTTTTAATATTGAATATAACCAATCACTAGAAAGTGTTATTCAATCTTTTTTAAAAAGAAGAACAGGTTTAATGGAGCGTATGCTTACCTTAAGTCAGTTTTACTTTCCTTTGTTCGAGCAGGAGTTAGCCAATTACAACATTCCTATAGAATTAAAATATTTAGCTATTGTAGAATCCGCATTAAACCCAAAAGCTAAGTCCCGAGTAGGCGCAACAGGGCTTTGGCAATTTATGTATCCTACAGGTAAAATGTATGATTTGGAGGTAAACAGTTACGTAGATGAGCGCAGCGACCCTATAATGGCAACAAAAGCAGCCTGCCAGTATTTATCTAAACTCTACAGTATTTTTGGCGATTGGGATTTAGCTTTAGCAGCTTACAATTCAGGTCCTGGAAATGTTAATAAAGCCATTAGACGTTCCGGGGGAGCAACTAATTATTGGGACATAAGACATAATTTACCCAAAGAAACAGCAGGATATGTTCCCGCATTCTTGGCCACCATGTATTTATTTGAATATGCTAAGGAACACGGTTTAAAACCTAAAAATGCTGAACGTCCTTATTTTCAAACAGATACTATACAAGTAAAAAGGTTAATTACCTTCGATCAAATATCAAAACTGGTTGATATTAGCGTGGAAGAATTAGAGGCTTTAAACCCCACCTACAAATTAAATATAATTCCGTTTGTTGAGGATAAAAAATACGCATTACGCTTACCTTTAGATGCTATTGGAAGATTTGTAGCCAATGAAAACGAAATATACGCTTTTGTAGAAAATGAAATGAAAATCGAAGAAAAACCTTTGCCTCTCTTTGTGGAGACGCAAAATCAAATTAAATACAAAGTAAAAAGCGGCGACTTCTTGGGAAAAATAGCAGAACGCTATGGTGTAGGGGTAAGTCAAATAAAAAGCTGGAACAATTTACGTAGCAATCACCTAAAAGTAGGTCAACGACTAATTATTCATAGTAAAAACCCGATTTCTGTGGCAAGTACTTCTGAAAATACCACAAGAAAATCTACTCTTTCTGAAGCGACAAAAGTCCATACTGTAAAAGCTGGAGACTCCCTTTGGACTATTTCAAAAAAATATTCTGGAATTTCTATTGAAAATTTACGAAAATGGAACGGTATTAGTGGTAACAATATAAAGTTAGGCACAAAATTAGTTTTGTGCGATTGTCAACCCTAAACTAATTGCATTTTATGAATACATCAAGAATTGTGGGACTACTATTTCTAGTAGTTTCTATTGGCGCGTGTAAAGAAGATAACCAAACAAAATACTTACCAGATTCCACAGGTGCTATTAACAGTCTAGCTGTGGTTATGGATAACCAATTATGGCAAGGTGAAGTTGGTGATAAGGTAAGAGAGCACTTTGCATCTTCAGCTGTAGGTTTAAATATGGCAGAACCTTTATTTACCATAAATTATATGCCCGAATCTGTCTTTTCCGGAGCAATACAAAAATCAAGAGCTGTTCTTTTTGTTTCAAAAGATAGCCTAACCAAAGCCGGAATTAAAAAAGATATTTATTCTAGACCACAAAATGTAGCTATAATCACAGGAAAAACTATACAAGAAATTAAAGCGAACATAGACGCTACAGCAGAACAATTTATCAGGGCTTTTAAGGATTTAGAAATTCAAGAAGCCCAAAAAAGATTTAAAATATCTCTAAATAAAGAACAAGTTTTAAAAGAAAAATTTGGAATTTCGTTAGATATTCCATCAGTGTACAAAGTAGGAAGCCAAGCAGAAAATTTTGTTTGGTATTCTCGCCAGGTTCCAAAAGGAGAAATGAGCATCATTGCTTATACCATGCCTGAGGATTATTTTATAAACAATTCTACCTTTGTACAGGATATTTTAAGGATGAGAGATTCCATCGGGAGTATCAATATTCCTGGAGAAGATATTCCTGGTAAAAAGAATCACATGGTTTCTGAGAAAATTTTTGCGCCACATATTTATCCGACTGAAATAGCAGGTTACAAGGCCGCTGAAGTTAGAGGTTTATGGGAAATGAGTGATTATCCCATGGGAGGACCTTATTTAATGTATATCATCAATGACAAAGAGCGCAATAGAAAATTGGTATTAGAAGGTTTTATTTTTGCTCCTGCAACCCAAAAAAGGGATAATATGTTTGAGCTAGAAGCCATTATGAAAACTCTTAAGTTCGACTGATTTTTACCTATAGCCTCATTACCCTGAAAAATTTAATCGTTTTCAATTCAAGATATATTAAATAAAGAAGTTTATCATATCAATTTAAATAAATTGGTTTAGACAAAAATTGTGAGTTCTACAAAATTTTTAATATCAAAACCCCTAAAGATTTGTTTTTAGGGGTTAGTTTTATAAAAATTTATTGGTTATTGAAAAGCAAAGCCAGTTGTTATTCTAAAAAGTAAAGCATACGACGCGACCGCAATGAGTACAAAACAAAACCAAGCAAAACACTTTAAATAATTTTTTAATAAGAAATTCCCTAAGTTCTTAAAAGCTTCAATATAAATTTCTTTAACGAGTAAAATATTCCTCATAATCTCCAAGTTTTTAAATTAACAATGGTGTAATTTCTAACAAATCAGGCCGTTAATAAAAAATAATTGACAAGAAGATTATAAATCAGTCAAAAAAACATTTGTTCAATATTTCATCTTTTAAGTGCTTTTTAAATCGATAAAATACCTAAAGATAAACTTGATAATAGAAAAATCTAAAACGAAATTAGCAAACACAAAAGAACATAAGTCATAAAAAAAGGCCATATTTCTTTACTAATTACAAGCTAAAAAGTAATCAAAAGCTTCAAAAGCAGTAAATTCTAATTTGCGAGTAGCAGAAACCGAATGATTAAACTAAAACGACCCATTATTAATTTGTTTGCAAATTCTAATATCTCGCTCTAAGTTAAACGGTGAAAGTCGGGAGCATTATAGAGAAATCTATAAAACAAAAAAGGAGCAAAAAGCTCCTTTATAATTTTTTAAACTTCCTAACAATTAAAGCATAAATAACTTTCTGAGCAATACTATAATTCCGCTAAGAAAATTGTTTCTATACACTTGAATTTCTTCTTGAGAAGGGGCGTGACTTATTTGAGCTTCCATAGGTCAAAGGGTTTTAAAATTAAACTTGGGGTTCATTTTTCTTTGTTTGATAAATTTAATATAAAACAACCACTTTTAAAAATTATTGTTGTGAAACTGCTATAAAATGATGTCAAAAGTTCGACCTAATTCTTAAAGTTTGTTTCAAATCTGCATTTCAGGAATATCGCCATGAATAATTAAATGGCCTTCAGTGGCCTTTTTTATTTCTTCCACAGACACGCCCGGTGCGCGTTCTAGCAAAACAAATCCGTTTTCAGTAACTTCTAAAACAGCAAGATTGGTAACTATTTTTTTTACACATTGAACGCCAGTCAAAGGCAGAGAACAATTTTTAAGTAACTTTGATTCTCCTTCTCTATTGGTGTGCATCATCGCCACAATAATATTTTCTGCCGAGGCCACCAAGTCCATGGCTCCACCCATGCCTTTTACCATTTTCCCTGGAATTTTCCAGTTGGCGATATCGCCCTTCTGAGAGACTTCCATAGCCCCTAAAATAGTGAGGTCAACGTGCTTGCCTCTAATCATGCCAAAACTAGTTGCAGAGTCGAAAAAAGAGGCTCCTGGCAAGGTGGTAATGGTTTGTTTGCCTGCATTAATGATATCCGCGTCTTCTTCGCCCTCAAATGGAAAAGGCCCCATGCCCAGAACTCCATTTTCACTTTGAAATTCAACGCTTATATCATCCCGAACATAATTCGCAACTAGGGTAGGAATACCAATTCCTAAATTAACATAATAACCGTCCTTTACTTCTTGTGCGATTCTTTTCGCTATTCCTATTTTATCTAACATTTTGTTAATTTGATGATTAGAAAGTTTCTATTATTTAATGGTTAAAATTATTATTAGCAATGACTAAGATTACATAGTTCAATTTTTAAAAGATGCTCAATAGGATTTAGATCATATTTTAAACTTTTAAACAACACTAAGCAATTTTTAAGTTAATAAGCTTCTTTTGATATAATTATAAATTAATAGATGAAATCCTTTTTATTTTAGGCGTTTTGGGCTTCCCTTATATTTGCGCCTAATGGTGAACCACACTTGAAAATTTGAGAAGCCATTTAAACCTATTATTTCCTCTAATTAATTCAAAACCTCAAATAACTTCAATTACTAAATAAAAAGATAAGGTAACCGTAAAGTTTTTTTTGTAATTTCTCATTACTAATCAATAAAATATTTTGAAGATTTTACCTTCAAACCTAAAGAACATTTTCAAATTAAAATATTATCTTCACATACGCCTATCTTTAAATTAATTTTTTTCGTACAGTCAACTGCTCAATTCTTTTCTCATAATCCTTACCTTGGAAAATGCGTTGCACATATATCCCTGGAACGTGAATTTGATTAGGGTCCAAGATACCAGCAGGTACTAGTTCTTCTACCTCGGCTACAGTTATTGCGGCAGCGCCGCACATTACTGGGTTAAAATTACGAGCTGTTCCTTTAAAAATTAAGTTACCAGCTTCGTCGCCCTTCCATGCTTTTACGAAAGCAAAATCTGCTTTGTACGCCTGTTCTAGAACATACATTTTGCCGTTAAATTCTCTAGTTTCTTTGCCTTCGGCCACCTCTGTGCCATAACCAGCTGGCGTGTAAAAAGCAGGAAAGCCGGATTGTGCTGCTCTGCATTTTTCTGCTAATGTACCCTGTGGGGTTAGTTCTACATCCAATTCGCCACTTAGCATTTGGCGTTCAAATTCATCATTTTCCCCTACATAAGAAGAAATCATTTTTTTTATTTGATATTTTTGTAATAATAAACCAAGACCAAAGTCGTCCACGCCAGCATTGTTGGATATGCAGGTAATATCTTTAATTCCTAAGCTTACCAACTGTGCAATAGCATTTTCCGGAATGCCACAAAGGCCAAAACCCCCAAGCATGAAAGTCATGCCATTCTCAACGCCTTTTAACGCTTCTTGTACATTTAAAACAGTTTTACGAATCATTCATGTAATTTTTAAATTCAACAGCTCCTAAATTACCCCTTTTTGACTAAAAATACTCTTAACTTATTATAAATTGTTATGCCATGATTAGAAATAGTTTTATACTAGCTATTGTTAACCTTTAATACTTTTAAACACATCCACTTCAACGCTTATTTATAAAAGGATGTTAATCAACGAAAACGGAATAAAATTTTCTGCTTTGAGAAATTTAAAATAAAACGTAAATTTAGTCCCTAAGCCTTGGGACAGTATTTTGATTATCCAAAAATTCTATTTTATTTCAGCGCTACACAACACCTAAAAAACCAATAGACAATATCACTATCCATGAGCAAAATAAAAAACCTAGTTCCAGTACTTTTTAATAAACTTCTTTCGGAAACCACCCGTGAGAAAATAGAAAAAATTATTCTCAAAGTGGCTATAGTTAGTTTCTTTGCTCATCTGGCTGTAATTTATCTCATAAGATTTGATTTCTTAGAATTTCCATTAAACTCAGAGCTTCTTAAAAACCCTATATCAGCAATATATACACCGTTTTCATTTATTCTTATTTATGAAGTATATCTTTTAATATACTATTTACCCAAGTCGTTCACAACGTATATTACCAAGCAGTATGAAATTATTACCCTGATCATAATTCGTAAATTATTTAAAGATTTATCAGATTTAGAACTTTCTTCGGATTGGTTTGAAATCAAGGGTGATCTTCAGTTTACTTATGATATTCTCGCATCGATTATCCTTTTTTACTTAATATATCAATTTCAAAAGCAAGGAAAACGAAAACTGCTACAACAAGATGAGAACAAAACTACTATTGAAAGATTTGTAAACACAAAAAAGCTAATTGCCGTTATTTTGGTACCCATATTTTTTATCATGGCCTTTTACACCCTGTTAAACTGGTCCACAGGAATTTCTATTTCTTCCCATGAAATGCCTTCCTTTGAAAGTATAAATAATCTGTTTTTTGATCAATTTTTTACTGTACTCATTTTAGTGGATGTGGTTTTACTTTTAGTTTCATTTTTTTATACCCATCAATTTCACAAGATTATCAGAAATTCTGGATTTATCATCTCCACCATTTTAATTAGAATGTCATTTGGTGTAAGCGGTTTAATTAGCACTATTTTGGTTATTGCCGCAGTGCTTTTTGGGTTGGCCATAATAAGCATACATAACAAATATGAAAACAGCAGTTTACTTAATAAAGACGTTTAGAGCTTAAGTACTAGAATTATACCACAAATACTGTTTATTGGAGCAGATTGGTGTTGAAAGACTACGGGATTGATTTACCTTTTAAATTAATTTATTTCGAAGCAAACCCTAGGGATTAAAACATTGTTAAGTTGTTGCTGTAAACCCAAGAATATAAAGGTATTTTAATTTGTAATTTTTGACTTTTTGTTTTTTAAACCATCAAAAACTGGGTTTACAATTTCCTTTGTAAATACAACTATTTTTGCTTTGAATATCCTCAGTTCTTCCCGACATAACGGTTTTCAGGACTTGAAGAAACCCTATTCAGAGTGATATATTTAAGAGCATAAACTACCTACTTTATCACCAAAAATACTAATACTATTATTATTACAATTTTCTTATTCCCTAAGGCGTCAATGCTAATAAATGTTTAGATTCAAGTAATAAACAAAATAGTAAACTGTTGTAAAAAAGTCGTAAACCTAGTTTTGGGTTGCAAACCATAAAATATATGATTATTTAAAATTAGTGGACGATAGCCTAAATTTTATCCACTATCATTTATTTCCTTATAACTAATTTAAATGTAAAAATAGAGATACCAAGCTATTTAAAAGTCCGATTAAAAGTGATATTAAAATGGTATTCAATGAATCATTAATTACCTATTTAAGAAATTATTAATTGGTTAATTTTCCTTTATTAATGAATAAATTTTTACTAAATAACTGTTAATCAACACCAATTTATTGGAAATCTGATTAATTTTTTGTACTTTAACCATTATGACAGCATTAGATAAAACAGATAACACGGCATTTTTAGAAAAATCTATTCAACATTTAGAGGCTACAGGCTTTGAACAAATCAAAGCAGATATGGAAGGTTATGATACCCCAAAATCGTATTTACGAAAAGGTACAGATTCTAAAATTACACCAGATATTGTAGCTCAGAAGAATGGTCGGAAGTACTATTTTGAAATTAGTTTGAAGTCCAAGAAGCCTACATTATTGAAAAGTAAATGGCTTTTTTTAGACACCATTAGTAGAATGCAGTCTAACCGATTTAGAATTATAACGACCAAAGGCCATTATAAATTCACAGATATGATGCTTGAAGATATCAATCTCTCCAATAAAGAGCCCATTAAACTATAATTAGTATTTGAAATCAGTATTTAGAAAAGCACTTATAAGAATAGGTGCTTTTTTTATGTTTTCATCATATTTACATGAGGAATACCATCTTCCAAATATTCTTCTCCAACACTTGTGAATCCAAGCGAGGTGTAAAATTTAAGCAAATAGGTTTGCGCTGAGATTCGGATTGTTTTTTGTTTATAATTCTCTTTTATCGCTACAATTGATGCTTTCATAATATCGACGCCAAAACCATATTTTCGTTCGGAGCCAGCAACCACAACACGACCGATACTCGCCTCTTCAAAATAATCCCCAGCTTTAAAAATACGAGTGTAAGCCACTACTTTACTTTCTTTAAAACCAATCACGTGCAATGCCTTCTGGTCTTTCCCATCTAAATCTTGATACACGCAATCTTGCTCTACCACAAATACGGCACTGCGGAGCTGCAGAATTTCATATAACTCGGTTATTGATAGTTCTTGGAAGGTTTTTATTGATATATTTAGCATTGGTTGGATTTTAAAATAGTTCGATTCTTGGATGGTTGCATGATTATATAAAATATAATTTGAGATTATTTATTAGTACATTGAAAAATGTAATAATTTTTCAAGGAACTTCATTAAACTAGTCTTGGACAATTACATGTTTACTATCACATTTACCAAATTCTGGTTGAATATTCACGTGGTTGATGCCGAAATTATGGAATGCTTCTTTTTCAATTTGTTCTAAAATAAGATCGAATTCTGATAATTTAATGTCTTCGTCAAAATCGATATGGGCCTCTAAATGGACCTCATTTTCGTTTAATTGCCAAATATGGACATGATGTACATTTTTAATTTTATCAATCTTATGCAAGGCTTCAACAATCTTGGTAACTTGAATAGTGTTGGGTGTGAACAACATTAAAACTCTAGTAGAATCTTTTAACAAATCATATCCCATATAAATTAAGTATAAGGCTATGGCAAGAGTTAAAAAAGCATCAACCCAATACCATTGATAAAATTTCATTAATAAACCACCTATTAAAACCGCAACGGAAGCTAACATATCTGTCAATAAATGAAGATAAGCAGATTTCATATTCATATTAGACTTGGCGTCTTTTTTAAGCAATAAAACACTAAAACCATTAGCTGCAATTCCCAAAAAAGATAACCAAATAACAATATCAGACGCAATAGATTGTGGATTTAAAAATCGTTCTACAGCTTCCTTTATCAATATAACAGCAACTACTATTAATGAAGCTGCATTAACAAAAGCAGCGATAATTTCCGCTCGTTTATATCCAAATGTTTTATTGGTAGAAGCTTGTTTTTTTGCAAATTTTGCAGCAATGTAACTTACTATTAATGATAGAACATCACTAAAATTATGGAGGGCATCTGATAATAAAGAAAGACTTCCGGAAACTAAACCGCCGATAACTTGTGCAACGGTGATAATAATATTTAAAAAAATAGAAATTAGAAGATTTCTTCCTTTTAAGTCGGGGTGATGATGATTTCCATGATTATGGTTATGTGCCATAATCTACTTTAATTACACGCTATTTTTTCTATTCTTCTTTCGTGTCTGCCACCTTCAAATTTTGTATCTAAAAAAGTTTTTACCATTTCTAAAGCTTGTGGTAATGATATATAACGCGCAGGAAGACTTAAAATATTAGCATCGTTATGTTGGCGGGCCAACTCTACAATTTCTTTGGTCCAACATAAGGCACAACGAACCCTTTGGTGTTTGTTAGCCGTCATGGAGGCGCCGTTACCACTGCCACAAACAATGATACCAAAGTTAGCTTCGTTCGTTTCAACATCTTTAGCAACAGGGTGTACAAAATCAGGATAATCAACACTATCATTACTATCTGTTCCATAATTTTTAACCTCAATGTGCATTGATTTTAAAAGTCCTACAATAGCTAATTTATATTCTGTGCCCGCGTGATCGTTACCTATAGAAATTTTCATAATAATTTGATTTTATGAGCTTAGAAAAAGATAATAAGTTTATTTAAAACTATTTAAACTAAAAACCTCATAAACTCATCACCTAATATTTAATACTGTAAAGATACAAATACATGCACTTTCACAACATCTTTTAGCTTGTTAACAACAAATATTTATTTAAAAGATTATTGTGTTGTTTCTTAACACATTAACTAAAACTACATTTTGTTGATAACCTAATGAAAAAAAGTAACTAGTTAATTTTAATAAGAACAATAAAAATCGCTTTACGAAACTAGTTTTTAAATTCATCTAAAACTTTTAAAAAAATACGAAATAGATGTTCCTATACTCACCAAGAGAAGTTAACAATAACTTTACATTTAGTTATTAAAAAATTAATGTTTATTAAGGTTATTAATATACGTTGATAACCTATTTAAACTTCTGATTTTTAATTTATAGCAGATGGTATAAATTGTCAATAAAATCTTCTATCTATACAAATCAAATTTATCTACATAAAATTATACGCGCTATTAACAAGCTATAATCATCACCTTTTATTATAAATTTAAACAAAATAAATAAATATAAAATTTATACATGTTTATAAGTTAAAATGGAATGGAAATTATCTAGTTTACATTCACTTTTAGGTAAGCTATGGATTATAATTTGTAATTTCCCAAAAATTTTAAAAATTAATGTCGAATAAAAAGAAAAAATCTTCAAGTCAAAAAAAGAATGAAATTACCAAAGGTATTTTTACGGTACTTGAAAAAGAAGCTAATAAGAGTTTTAACTATAAAGAGATTGCAGCTAAGTTACATATAGAAAATGCTAATGATAGAAACGAACTTATTAAAAGGTTAGTAGAATTAAAAGAAAAGAAAAGAATAGTAGAAGAAGAAAGAGGTAAATATAAAGCTATTGAATCTACAAAAAGTTACCATACCGGTAAAGTTGATGTTACAGGTAGAGGTAATGCATATATTATTATTGAAGGTTTTGAAGATGATGTATTTGTACCTTTTAATAAACTCAATAAAGCTTTTCATAAAGATATTGTTGAAGTCTATGTATATCCTAGAAGAAAGGGTAAAAAATTAGAGGGCGAGGTAACTAAAATAGTAGAACGCTATAAAAGTAGTTTTGTTGGGGTTGTAGATATTCAAAAAACATTTGCATTTGTTCGCATTTCAGATTTTAGAATGTACACCGATTTCTTTGTTTCTAAGGAAAATATAAACAATGCTCAAGATGGCGATAAGGTGATTGTAGAATTTATCGAATGGCCAGATCAAAGAGACTCTCCATTTGGTAAGATAACCAATGTTCTAGGAAAACCCGGAGAACATAACACCGAAATTCATTCTATTTTAGCAGAATACGGACTTCCTTACGAATTCCCTGCAGAAGTAGAACAGTTTGCAAATACTTTAGATACAGCGATAAAAGCTGAAGAAATTGCCAAGCGTAGAGATATGCGTGAAACACTAACGTTTACAATAGATCCAAAGGATGCAAAAGATTTTGATGAGGCACTTTCTTTTGAGATTTTAGAAAACGGAAATTATGAAATAGGTATTCATATTGCAGATGTATCACATTATTTAAGACCAGATACCATCATGGATGATGAAGCCTATGAAAGAGCAACATCGGTTTATTTGGTAGATAGGGTAGTACCTATGTTACCCGAAATATTATCAAATAATGCCTGCTCTTTGCGGCCACACGAAGAAAAATATACCTTTTCAGCGGTGTTTGAAATCGATAAAAGAGCACATGTGCTAAACCAGTGGTTTGGGAGAACAGTGACCAACTCCAATGAACGTTTTTCTTATGAAGAAGCTCAGCATGTTATAGAGACTAAACAAAAAACTATTCCAGAAGACATTTCTATCAGAGCAAATGCCTATACAGTTGCCGATGAAGTAGTAGAAGCTATCTTAAAACTAGATGAATTAGCCAAAATAATGAGAATACGAAGAATGAATGCAGGAGCAATTTCATTTGATAAAGTAGAAGTGAGGTTTAATTTAACAGCTGCTGGAGAACCAGAAAGTGTTTATTTCAAAGAAGCTAAAGAGGCTAATAAATTAATTGAAGAGTTTATGTTATTGGCTAATAAAAAAGTAGCCGAATTTATAGGAAAACAAAAACCCAAGAAAACTTTTGTTTACAGGATTCATGACGAACCTAACGAAGAAAAGTTGATGGCTTTAAATGGAATTGTGTCCCGTTTTGGTCATAAAATAGATTTTAAAGATAAAAAATCCATTAGCGCATCATTAAATCAGCTTTTAGAAGATGTAAAAGGTAAAGGAGAGCAAAACTTAGTGGATACCTTAGCTATACGCAGCATGAGTAAGGCTATTTATACCACCGAGAATATTGGTCATTATGGTTTAGCTTTTGATTATTACACCCATTTTACCTCACCTATCCGAAGGTATCCTGATGTTATGGTGCATCGGTTATTACAACATTATTTAGATGGTGGTACTAGCGTTAAAGAAGAAGTTTACGAAGAAAAATGCAAACATTCTTCCGATATGGAATCTTTAGCAGCCAACGCAGAGCGAGATTCTATAAAATATATGCAGATTAAATTCATGCAAGATCACCAAGATAGAGAATTTATCGGGGTAATTTCAGGTGTAACCGAGTGGGGTATTTATGTTGAAATTGTCGAAAATAAATGCGAAGGAATGGTTCGTATTAGTGATATAAAAGGCGATTATTACAATTTTGATGAAAAACAATATGCCATTATCGGAGAACGAACTAAAAAAGTGTATCAATTAGGAGATGAAGTAGTGGTTATGGTTAAAAATACAGACTTAGTAAAAAGGCACCTAGATTTTACACTTATTGGAAAGGTACAATAGGTATTTTTTGTATTTTGGAACAGAATTTGTTTAGTAATGAATGCAATTACCTAAAAGCAAAAAAATGAAACAATTTTTGATGGTTTATTTATCGGTATTTACGTTTGTACCTATACAAGCGCAAAACGAGAAAATAATCCAAAATCTAGATAAGTTTACCACCGTAAAAGCTTACGATGGATTATCGATAAATTTAATAAAATCAGATGTGAACAAGGCAGTAGTTACAGGTGTAAACACCAATAAAGTAGCTATTGTTAATAATGAGGGGGTCTTAAAATTAAGAATGGAAATTGGAAAAATTTTCAGTGGGTACAGAACTTTTGTCGATTTGTATTATACCGAACAATTAATAACAATTGATGTCAACGAAGATGCTAAAATTGTGAATAAAGATGTCATAAAACAAGATGTGTTAGAACTAAAAGCACAAGAAGGAGGCGAACTTATTATCAACACACAAGTAGAACAATTATTAATAAAAACGGTTACTGGCGGAATTATAACGACCACAGGTTTTTCAGACAATCAAGACGTAATGATTAATACAGGCGGAATTTACCAAGGAAAAACTTTTAAAACCAACTTCACTACCGTTAATGTAAATGCGGGCTCCAGAGCAGAGATATACGCGGTTAATTACGTAAAAGCAAGTGTTAAGGCAGGAGGAGAAGTGCTGGTATATGGTAATCCAAAGAAAATGGATGAAAAAACTGTTTTTGGGGGCACTATTACTAGAATGTGATTTTTTAAAAAATAAACATAATTCGTTAGATAGTAAATAGCATTCATTAAGTGATTATTTGGGATTATGAAATGATATTATATTTAAAAACGATTTAGAATTACTAATTATGTTAGAAGATATACAGGCAGCAATACCATTAGGCTTTCTTTTAAGTTTTATGATTGGGCCTGTTTTTTTTGTACTATTAGAAACGAGTGCCACAAAAGGATTTAGAGCCGCTTTAATTTTCGATTTAGGAGTTGTCCTCGCAGATATTCTGTTTATAACCGTAGCTTATTTTAGTAGTTTTCAGTTGCTTCAAAATTTAAGTAACCAACCAGGACTGTATGTTTTTGGTGGGGTAATTTTATTAATTTATGGCATTATTACTTTCAAAAAAAAACAGGTAAAACTTCGTAATGAAGCTGTAAAAATTACCAGTAGCGATTACTTTAGTTTATTTGTAAAAGGTTTTCTATTGAATTTTATAAATATTGGTGTTCTAGTTTTTTGGTTGGGTATCATCATCATCGTTGGGCCAAGTTTAGAGAATAATAGCGAACGCATCATTGTATTTTTTACAGCCATGATAGCAGCCTATTTTGTTACTGACCTTTTTAAAATACTATTAGCAAAGCAACTACGAAAAAAACTAACGCCAAGGCGTATTTTTCTAGTAAAAAAAGGCTTAGGCCTTATTCTTATGATATGCGGTCTAGTACTAATTATCAAAGGTTTTCTCCCAAATGATAAATTAAATATTCAAAACGGAATAGATCTTATTAGGGAGGCGGAACAGAGGTAGAGAATATTCTGATTCATTTTTAATATATCTTGTGCTTAATTTAAAAAACGGTGGAAATAAAAAATATACTTAAGGCTCTACTTGGGTTTCTTCAAACTAACAAAACCTTATAATTTAAGAGGCTCAATACAAAAAGTTGTGGAGTAATTATAAATGACTGAACTTTGAATCTAAAAAGATTCTATGTTTTCAGATTCCTTATTAGCTATCTCGAAATTATTACTTCCAGAAGTTCTTGTTGACTTTTTTAATCT